>JAKALI010000740.1 GCA_021813195.1 Pseudomonadota bacterium | reverse complement strand
CCACCTGCAAGATCAACGGCGTCGAGCCCTACGCCTGGATGAAGGCGACGCTCGAGGCGATCGCCGCCGGACATCCCCAAGCGCGCATCGACGACCTCATGCCCTGGGCGTTCGGCGCCGAGGCGTAGTTCGTCGAATTCATCGCCTCGCGCCCGCTCAACCCATTGCAACGCGTTGGCCAAACAGATTGCAAAGCAATGAGCAACAGATTGCAGTCCGAAGCAGCAAAGCGTTGCAAGCCATCGCGGAAAACATTGGCGATGGGACGTAGACGGCGCTTACCGTTCAATGAGTTCTCAAACAGTCTCTAAGGAGACAAACTGAGATACATCAAGAAATCCGCGCCAGCGGAAGGTATCGTTCCCGTGGGGACGATGGGCAAGGCGATCTCGTTGAGAGTCTGGAGCCGAAGGGCGCTAGCCCCGAAGGTCGTGAAACAGATTGGGACGCCTCGCTCTTCTGACCCCATCATGCGGCGGCCAATGCGCCGACCGCGGAGAGAAGCGAGTAGCCCACGGGAACGAGACGCCGACCGACGGCATGGAGTGAGAAGCACGAGCAGCTTGACTTCAAGAACCCCAATCAGAGAAGTCTCTGAGGAAGCCTACCTCCGTCAGCCCGATCCGTCAGCCCCCGGGCGCATCCCGAATGCATACACATGAACAGCCCTGCAGTCGGGTGGCCATGTATCTTGCTATATACAGTGGGCGAGCGTCTACAAAAACTCCGGTATCGACTCCTTCGTTCTGAAAGTGATTCCAAATTTTACTTTGTTCCCCTGGTTCGTGCCTCCGTCGAATTGTGGGAGAGTTCAGGTGCGTTGCAATTCACCGCCTAAAAAAGGGCCCAGGTATTATAGCTAGCCTTTTCCAAACGTACCAAGCCCAGACAGCGCCCCATACGACCTCGCTCGCTGTTGTTGCGTATGCCGCGCCATCGATGCCGAAACCGGGCACTAAAACCAAACTCAAAGCGATGTTCACGCAAGCGCCGGCCGCTGCGCCGATCGTGGCGTCGCGTTCATGGTTCGACATATATAAGATCGTACCAATCGACCCGGTTGATGCGGTGAATAATTGACCAAAAGAAATAATGACGAGCGGCCAGTAGGCCGATGAATACTCGCGCCCGAACAACGTCTGGATGAAAAACTTTCCTGCTAACGCATAAAGCATTATCAAGGGGAGCGCTGCCAGCAGCGCCGTGCGCGCGCTTCTTGTCGTAAACCGCTGCAGCATTTCACTGTCCCCCCGCGCTGCATGTACGGCGAAATAGGGCGCCAGAGCTGTGTTCACGGTGCCGAGGACAGTGATGATCATTCCCGCGCCAAGCGTCGCCACGCGGTACAGGCCAACGTCAGTGCTAGCCACAAATGCACCAAGAATGAGAAAGGCGACCGATTGATTCAGGAAACCTATTCCCGTCGTTAGGGCGATGGGGAGCGCGCTTCTGTTCCAGTCACGCACTGAGTAGGTTGCATTTGCGCGAGTCAGTTCCACCGGCCTTACGCGCAACAAGACCACAGTGCCAAAAACCAAAGCGCTGCCAGCAGCGGCAACTGTCAGAACCATCGCATCTGTTGCACTGAACGAAAGCGCTGAATCAGCTGCAGTAATGAGCAGCAGCCCGAGAAGAACAAACAGCGCTCGGAAAACCTCGCCAGCAGGGCGGCTCAGGACGATCCGTTGCAAACCGGCCAAAACGGAGATGCGCAGTTCATCGAGCGCGAGCAACGGCACCAAGGGCATTGCAATTGCGAGCGTCCATAATTGCATCTCCGAAAGCGCCGAGCTTCGTAGCATCAGCGCCGCTGACGCAATTGCCAGAACAAATGCCGAAATGGCCGAGATGCCCCGATATGCCCATTTGATCGACCCGAGCGCGAGGTCCCATCGCTTCACACCGTACCCAGCAGCAACTTCGCGGGTGACTACGGTAGGAATGCCGAATTGCGCCGGAACAGCGAGCGCAGAAGCCAGCGTAAGTGAATATGAATAAACACCGTAGTCGGCCGGTTTGAGGAGCCGCGCCAGGAGCACCGCGTTTGCGAGACCTATCGCACGCGCGGCGGAGCTAATTACGACACTGCCGCCGACAGAAAGCATCCATGCGGGCACCACTCGGCGAACGATTGTCGCAAGCGAAGCGATTGTCAGCAAACGAACCCCGCGAACGAAACTGAGATTAAACATCTGTTCTATTGAACCGCGCTGCTAAGAGTGCTGGCTCCGCTTGTCGGAACCTCGCGCGACGCCAACCCCAAGCCTCACACAACTGGAACCTCCGGCAATGCCGCAGGAAGGCAAAACTGCGCCCGCGCGCACAAAAATGCGTCGAAGAATCCGAAAACGGCCCGCAGAGCGCTCAATGCGCCGCATGATTCCGGCTAGGAAGCAACCGCATTCCACGCCTGCATTTCCATCGCAGAAGAGCTGCGAACGGATGCGTGACCGTCCTTTTGCCATCGACCACGATATACTTTCCGTTGGTATTTATTGTGTGAATCCCAGCGTCGTACGGCTTTAGGGGCCCTACGCGCCGAAGGACGGTTTCCTCAAACCCGCATTCATCAAGCCGATCGATGCGGCAAAGGGCGATAGATCCGCCATAGGTCGAGCTACAATCTTGCGCCGGCCTAATGAGGCCTTCGGCAGATCGGAAGATCCCGCCTGCAGGACGACAGGAGGAAATGTCGCGTTTGACCGGGTTCATTGGGTGCGGTTTCCAGGGCCCCATGATCGAATCGGACCACCAGATGTGGAGGGCTCGGTTTTCCTCGCCGTTGGCCAAGGTACCGAAAATCCAGTAACGGTTGTTGTACGAAACCATCGTCGCGTCGACGACAGGTTCCGAGATGCACGAGACCTCGATCCATTTCATGTCACTTAACATCATAATTTTGCAATGCAACGAGACCGCGGACTCATAAATCAAATAAAGGGCGCCATTTTCATCAATCGTAAACGGGTAAGAGATGTGCCCGGGTTCTCTCAAGAAGAGGCGGCTCTCAGACCCATCAATTCTCGAGATACGCAAATCCGCGCGACCGCGCCAGCGACTCATGCGCTCGAATACGACTTCCTCACCTATGAAGAAGGGATCGTCGTTAAAGAC
>JAKALI010000739.1 GCA_021813195.1 Pseudomonadota bacterium | reverse complement strand
GACTATCTGACTTGGAAGCGCAAGAAGTGGGCGAAGGGGATCAAGGCGTCATGAGGCCAGCATCCGATCTATTCGAGGTGCTCACGGACGCCGTGGGCCGGCCCATGCGCCGAGTGAAGACAAGGGGCGGTATGACATTCAGCATTGAGCAATACGGCATCACGACGACTCGCCACCATCCAGACGATGACCTGTCGGCCGATGAAGCGTTAGAGCAGGTCGTCCTGCTCTTGGTCGCGGTTGGCTACGATCCGCAGAGCGTGGATGAGGCGCTGGCCGCCTATCTCCGCGAGGCACAGGCGTAACACGGCCACGGTAATTATCAGGGCCATGTGAACCATTAAGGAACGCTTAATAGTTGCGGGGCGCGTGAAGCTCCGGCGCGAATGTCGCCGAGCGTGCACTGGGCACACCTGGTGGCGCGTCCCACCACGGAACTGGATCGGCCCTCCCCGGCGCAGCGCGCTGGATATGAGGCGGGAGCACCCGTATTAGCCGGTCCATTCGTAATTCGAGAATCACGAACGCCAACCGGGAAGGAACCTCACATTGGGCAATCCGAAGTTCGACGCCATCCTCGCAGACTTGACAATCATATGATTGTGTGATATGATGATTGCCGAGGTGAAGCGATGCGCGTATGGGTATTTCCAGAGAAGACATACGAAGAACTCGGCGCGAAGCGGTGGCGGGTGGAATGGCAGACAGTCAAAGCATCGGCGCTAGAAAGGGTCAGGCTTGCCGAGGCGAAGGGCGAATATGACGAAGTGGACCCCGACTCTGATATCGCGTGGCACTGTCGCGTTTTTCCTCATCGGGCGAAGGGACTAGCGATGGCGTGTGCGAAGAAGATGAGCGCGTGTGAAGGATCGGCTTACGGGGTTGCGACGGTGACGCCGGAGATCGTTGATTGGTATGTGGAAGAAGATCGCATTGCGGAATGGTCCAATGCCGGAGAGCCTATCTATGTGCCCTAAGCGCGGCTACTCCCGCGAGTTCAAGCCGCACGGCGAGAGCGGCAAACGCTACTTGCTCGACAAGATTCCGGCCGGACTGTGGAGCGACGTGCGGGCCAAGGCGAAGCGTGACGGCGTAAGCCTGCGGGCGCTGATTCTCGCGCTGCTCAAGGGCTGGTTGGGCAGGTAGCAGATGCTGATACCGAGAATCGAAGCCGCATGGATGGCCGGTCTGATTGAGGGCGAAGGGTGCATCCGCATTCAGGTGTCTACGGTACGGGACTGGCGAACAAAGAAGCCGCTCAAGGACAGGGCGACCATGAGTGTGTGTGTAGCCATGAAGGACAGGGCAGTCGTTGAGAGGTTCGTTCGGGCGACCGCTCCCGCTGGCCACTATCAGGTGCGCGGCGACGGCATGGCCGTATGGACCATATCTTCGCGCCCCGCTTTGGAGTTTCTGGAGCAGGTGAGCGAGTTTCTTATCGGGGACAAGAAACCGCAAGCAGAGATTGCAATGGAGTTTCAACGCGGACGCACACCGGGCCACCGCACACCGGAACGCCACGCTTATGAACTTGATGCGGCCAAAAGAATATCGGAGCTAAAGCATGTCGGCGTCTATGCCTACCGTACGGAATCCGCGATTCAACGCCTTGTTAAAAGAGATTCAGCAGCTCCATGACGCCAAGTCGTGCGACTACTCGAAAGATGGCGACCCACTATCAAACTTCCGAAGGTCGAAGGCGTTCGGCGTTGACCCATTCAAGGGCATCCTAATCCGCCTTAGTGACAAGTGGTCGAGAATTGAGGAACTGTCGGCTGGGAAGAAAGCGCAGAACGAATCACTGCGCGATTCGCTGATCGACAACGCCGTCTACTCGCTGCTGGCCGTGATCCTACTGGATGAGCAGGAAGATGAAGCCGTGCGCGTGGGCCTCAAGTAAGCCGTGACGCCATGCGCCGGGGCTGTACCGCAGACGACATCGAAGACGCGGACGACTCAGACGCACGGCTCGAAGGTGAGGTGCGGGCGCCCGTGGAGCTGGACCGTGATCCGATCCGGCGTTATCCGTGCCGTTATCCGTGCAGACATAAGTCATTGGTAATACAGGACGTTGGCCTATAGAGCATCGCCTTCACAGCTACCTGTTCGTAGCTTGGTCGCCGCCGCTTCTCACGCAGTTCGGCCAACCAGCGGCCAAACAGCGGCGCGCGCTGCCCGTGCGCCCGAGGCGTCCGTTGGCCCATAAGAGGCAGTGTAGGGCGCGGCATTCCAAGTCGGTGACGCCCGGTTAAAAAAGGTATTGACAACATATAATCCTCGGGGCTATTGTTCATTCCACGATGCGCCGCGCATACGACCTCGACAAACTGAAGGGCGACCTTCGAGAGCGCGGTTGGCTGCCTACGGATTTGGCTCGGGCGGCAAACCTTTCAGACATGACCGTCTCGCGCTTTCTGACTGGCCAGCGCCAGAACTCGCGCACCGCGCTGCGCCTCGCCGCCGCCCTCGGATACAAAACCACTCGCCGATATCTGATCGAAGGTGCCGCGTGATTCGTCATGCCGCCAGCCTGCGGCCGCTGTCGGCCTTCGCGCTACTCACCGTTCGTGAGGTTGGAGGTTCGCGTGTGTAACTTTCTCTCGGCCGTCGTGCTCCGCAATGGCGATCTTCGGATGCACCCGATGATCGACTCGCATGCCGAACTGGTGGAGTACTTCAAGCTTCCAGACGCCACCAAGTTCGTGAGCCACTTCGCGAAAGTGGAACTCACTCCACCCGCCGATCCTGGCAACAACTGGATGGACGTGTCGCAGTGGAAGTTCCGGCTGGACGAAGAGACAGCCCCGGTGTGGTGGGAGGACGTAGCCGAGCGCGTGGAGTCTGATCTTCGGCGCCGCGCTGAAGGCATGATCCTGCGCGACGGCGACCACGGCTTGATTGTGGACGGCTGCTGGATCGTCGGCGGTGCCGCGCAGATCCGAGAGGTACGCTCCGGGCGAATTATGCGGATCACGGGCGGCACCGTCAACGCGATCTGGGGCGGCACCGTCAACGCGATCACGGGCGGCACCGTCAACGCGATCAGGAGCGGCACCGTCAACGCGATCACGGGCGGCACCGTCAACGAGATCTGGGGCGGCACCGTCAACGCGATC
>JAKALI010000738.1 GCA_021813195.1 Pseudomonadota bacterium | reverse complement strand
CTCATTCATCGAGCGCAGCAGGTCGCGGTTCTGGTGCTGTACCTCGAATTGAATGCCGGTGCGCAGCATGTCGGAGGTGCGCGCCAACTGGGCGGAAAGCCGACCCTGACGCTCTTCAATTGCCGCGCAGGTCTCAATCGCCGGCTCCAGGCGACGACGAAAAAACGCGGTGATGGACACATAGTCGCCCACAGGTTGTTCCTGGATCAGTTCGAGCCGGCTTTTGACCTGCGCATGGTAGGCGCGGCTGGCGCTGAAGCGGAATGCGGTCTGCGCGGTCTGTGCTTCGATGGCGGCGGCCAAGACACTGAGCCGCTTCAAAAGCAGTTGCTGGGCGTTTGTGTCGGGCGCGGCCGCGATGGCTTGCGTGATTTCGCCGAGTTCACGTTCCATGGCGAGCAACTGGGGTGCGGCGGCGCGGGCCAGCGGTAGCCCCAGCAGGGCGAGTGTGCGGTAGGTCTCGAGTTCGAGCACGCGCTGAACGAGGCGAGCCGCGCGGGTGGGCGACAAATTCACCGACTCGATAAGAAACCGCGTAAAGCCAGCAGAATCGACTTTAAAATCTGTCGTCACGCGGGCCGCACCACCAGCGGCGCTGATGACGCACAGCGCCAGCGGATCGAAGCCTGCGCCGGGATTTGCCACGAGGTGGTCGGGCGCAATGATGCTCATATGCGCGGCGGCTATGAGTTTGCCGTGATGCTGAAAGGCGATGTCGCCGGACGTCAAAGGATCGGGATGGGTGAACGGCACTGCGGCGTCGGTCCTGCTCAGCCATGTGTAGGTCGTAAATTCGGTGTGGTGTTCCCACCTGAGCTCCCACGTCCCAAATTCAAGCCGGTAGTATTTGGCATTGACCGCAGGCGGTTCGACACCACGGGAGGCCGCAAGGTCGGCAATATCGTGGCGACTAGCGCGCGCTTCCTCCTCTGTCGTCATGAAGGCGAAATGATAGATCCGCTGCGGAGGCGTCAGTGGTAGGAACGGACGTGCGTGCAGTTCCCGCAGGACGAGCGCGCGGTGCTCATGTTCCGGCAAGCCAGCCGGAGCGGGGAGCGCCGAAGTGGGGTCGGACGTCATGGGCCTCTCGCTGCCATGTTCGATGTGCGGTGACGTTGCGCGACAAGATCATGGCTTTCGCTGTGAGGGAGTTCAATCTGCCCGTTCGGCGCACACCTCAGTCGAGTTCGCTGCTATTGAAGATAGCGCAGCGAGGACGGAGCGATCGAGCTGCCCGAAGAGATGAGTTCGAAGTAGGCGGTGATGGCCGGTCCTAACAAGGCGGATGCCCCCTCGAACTCGTGGCCGTTGCTCTTCGACAGGGGTTCTTCTAGAGCCTGCAAACCGTCCAATAATCGACGAGCGGTTCCGATGAATTCTGGCAGTTCGCCCGTTTTAGCTCCCGTAAAGCCTTCGATCGCTGCAACCGCTTTGCCATAGGCGGCAAGTGCGGGGGCAAAGCGCGTCATATCGACTTGGGCGTCTGGCGCTGGTTTCACACCCGACATGAGCTGATCGAAAACTTCGCCTGGCGTATCGGGCCCGAGCGCCCGCATCTGCGCCTCCATCTCCTCGCTGGAAATCGGTTCGGGCCGCGTGCGCGGAAATGCATCCATGACGAGGTTTGCGGAGTGGACGACATACCCAGCATGCCACGCTGCTGAGCGCCCCTCGCGGGACTCGGTGAGCGCCAGCTGTTGTCCCTCGACCATGAGGACGTGCGGGCGCAGGACCTTCAACATGGCTTCCCGCTCCGCGAGGTAGGTTTCGATCAACGGCATCAATTTGGCATGCAGGGATTTGCCCTCGACCATGTTATCCGTCTTGTAGGTCTGCGCGTCGTAGTAGGCACTCGCCCGGTTCAAGATGGGCGCCAGCGCGACATAGGCCTGCAATTGACGGCGAACGGCCGCATCGATGGCGGGCATGGGCGCAAGGTTGGCCGCCTCTTGGGCCTCGGCCAACAACATGTCCGGCTCGGGAACATCGTAAAGGCCATAGTCGATGTAGCGTTCTTTGCCCGTCGGGCCCGTTTTGAGGTTGACCCAGCTGCGATATCGGTCCCAAGACTCGACCGCGCGCAGCGTGGCGTTCGAGATCGCGATGTAGATGTTGGTCTTCTGGATCGCCTCCATCACGGCCTTTTCGTCAAGCGCCTGAGCTATTGAGGGCCATCCGACCGCCATAAGTACAGCGGCCAGCGCGGCGAATAGCGTTCCAATGCCCAATCCGTGCACACGAGAGCAGCGCGATTGCATGACGGTCTCCCGATTGAAAATCGCCTGGCGGGACGTTCCGCCGACGTAACCAACGCTCAACCCGCCATGAGGTCAAGCCAAGTGATGGCCCCACGGGCAATGCCGTCGCGAGAAGCGGGGCTGTTCCGGCTGACATACGCACGCGCCGGCGGCGGTCGGCCGGGAGGCGGCGTGCGGTGCCGCCTCATCGTCCTGGCCGGCCGGTTTTCTTCGCCCGGCTGCGGCGGGATTTGGTCGGCTCTTGATCGTCGATGTCGATGGTTCGGGTGGGACGTGGCGGTTTTTCTGGCGGAGTCTTTCCCGACTTGACGGGCAGCATGGCGTGCGGGCCCATCTCGTCGAGGGTCGGCTTGTGCGGTCCGCGGATCTTTTCGCCAAAGGCGCCAGCCTTCGTCCGCGGATCGATCGTCGTGTGACGTGCAGGAACAGGGCGATCGGTGCCCGGACCCATGTCGTCAAGCGAGGGCTTCTTCGCGCGCGAGGTGGACTGCGCGTAGGTTGGCTGCACGGGTTCGTAATTTGCGGCGATGCGAGATGTGGGCGGCAGATTGGCGGAGGCGCCATATTTCTTTTCGCCCCTGAAGGCACCAGCCCGTTCTTCGACGTCAGATTGGCGCGCGAGAGGGTCGTCGGCGATGGCGAGTTCGGTTTCGCGTAAGCGTTTGATTTCATCACGCAGCCGCGCCGCTGTCTCGAATTCCAAGTCGGCGGCCGCTTCGCGCATGCGCCGCTCCATGTCTTCAATCACTTTCGCGAGATTGTGGCCCATGGCTGGGGCTTCCGCCAGACCGGTGTCGACAGTCACGTGATCCTGCTCGTAGACCGATTGCAGAACGTCGTGGATGTGTCGTTTGATGGTTT
>JAKALI010000045.1 GCA_021813195.1 Pseudomonadota bacterium | reverse complement strand
GACGCATCGATGCCCGAACGTGCGATCTGCTCGAATTCTTCGCGATTGTAGGCGACGCCGCCGCCCGTTCCGCCGAGCGTAAACGCCGGACGGATGATTGCTGGCAGCCCCACCGTGTCGAGCAGCCGCATGGCTTCAGCAAAACCCGCGCTCCGATCGTAGCCGATGACCTGACCATCCGCATCCTTGATCTCCGGCGAGGAGGCGATCGCCGCGCGCGGGCTCTCTAGCCCGATGCGCTCCATGGCCTCGCGGAAGAGTTTACGATCCTCAGCCTTATCGATCGCTGCGGCCTTGGCGCCGATCAACTCGACGTCGTGCTTAGCCAGAACGCCCGAGCGTTCCAGAGCCAACGCAGTATTGAGCGCCGTCTGCCCGCCCATCGTCGGCAGCAGCACGAGTTTTCGATCGGGATAGGCGGCCTTTTCCTGAGCGATAATCTTAGCCACCACATCTGGCATAATCGGTTCCACATACGTGGCGTCAGCCAACTCCGGGTCGGTCATGATGGTGGCCGGATTGGAATTGACCAGAACGATGCGGTAGCCCTCCGCTTTTAAGGCCTTACAGGCTTGCGTCCCCGAATAGTCAAATTCGCACGCCTGCCCGATGATAATCGGGCCGGCGCCGATGATGAGTACTGTGTCGATGTCAGTCCGTCTGGGCATGGCGGGCCTTCTCTTATTGCAGCCCAAACGCTTTGGCTATAGCCCGCGACGGTTCGCTCACATGCCGCTGACCACATGACAACCGTGCGTCAAACTCTCAGGAGGCCAGCTCCAAGGAGCATCTTATGGCTTAGTAATCTTGGGGGCTTCGATTTCGAGGGTCTCCGGGTAGGCGTAGACCTCGCGGAAGATCGGCGTGTCCAAGTGCCCGGCCTGCGCAAAAATTATGCGCGCCGGAAGGCCGGTCTCAATGTCGAGATAGACCACCCGCACGCCTTCGTTCTTTGCCTCCGCCTCTTTCTCAGCCGCCGTTTTGGGCTTGCCTGACGGATCTTCGGGGGGAAGTCCCTTGTAAGCGCGCACCTTCTGCCCGTCGATCGTCTCCGCGCCCATGCACTCGAAGCGTCCGACGTTGGATGGAATGTCAGCCAACGTGCTCTTGAAGAATTCTATGAGCTGGGCCGTCGTATCGGGGTCCACCTTTCCCCAATCACCACCGGCCCGGCTCCACGCCTCTTTGCCGATCAGAATCGTCTCCACCGGTTTATCGGGATCAGTCAGCGTGGTCACGACCTGCCGCATGCGATCGGGCTTGACGTACTCAATCGTCATGCGGAACGGGCCCTGCTCGCCGATGAGGTTCATCTCTTTGCGAACCTTTTCGGAGTTGCTCTGGCGCGCAAAGGCTTGGTGAACCTCCCGCGAGCAGTCTGCATAGGCCGTCAACGAAGCCCCGCCGAGACCAACTAGAACCACAGCCATAGCCGATAACCGGCGGGCGTACACTCTCATGTTGCAGGGCTCCTTGAAACTCGACAAATCGCTGGTCGTCCCGTGTCCAACCGTCATGGTGCTGGCCCTGCGCTCGGTTCCGAGGTGGGCACCACCCCCGTCGGGGGTGTGATGACGATATCCGACCCGTAGGAATAGATTGCGGTGAATTTGGCCTCACCATCGGATTTTGCGGGCTTGGTCACATAAGCCGACGGCAGACCGGTCTCGGGTTCGATATAAACCGTCGTGACGACCTCCATGCCGTCGGTATCGCGGGCGACCTCGGTCGCGTAGCCCAACATCTTCCGCCCCTCGAATTCGACCATGCCGAGGCAGGAAAAGTCAGCAGCCGCCTTCGGCGGAATTTTGTAGGCCTCACGCTCGTTCGTGACGACCTGCGCCAGATGCGGCGGTTGCTCCTCCCATCCGCCCTCGGTGTTGGCCCACGCCCATTTGCCGATCCCAATCGTCTCAACCGGCGCGTCTTCGCTCGGCGCTTCGATCTTCGAGTAGATGGCGTCCGGGGCAACGAAATCGATTGTGCGCACGAGCGGTCCGTTCAGTGTCGGCGACGTCGCGACCGTACGGAACGCCGGCTGGGCGCGCTGCTTGACAAACGCCGCTTCGACCTCCCCTTTGCACTTCTCGTCGGCCAGGGCGTAACCAACCAGCAGAGGCAAAGAGAGGGCGAAGGTCGCCAAAGTAACCGCACGGAACATCATCGTCAGCAATCCTCCCAAGGATTAGAGCTTCCTGCCGAGCGCTTATACGGGCTCGCGGGAGTTCACTGACGTTAAATCTGGGAAAGGTTGAGGTCCCTGCTTAACGCTCGGCGCGAAGGGGCAGTCCTTTGCGGACCCGCATGTAATTTGCGAACCTCGTGAACAGGTAATGACTGTCTTGCGGTCCCGGCGAGGCCTCGGGGTGATGCTGCACGGAAAACACCGGCTGCCCCTCCACCTGGAGCCCGCAGTTAGAGCCATCGAACAGGGAGACGTGCGTCTCCATAACGCCCGCCGGCAGGCTCTCGCGCTCGACCGCAAAACCATGGTTCATGGACACGATTTCCACCTTGCCGGTGGTGAAATCCTTAACCGGATGGTTTGCTCCGTGATGGCCCTGGTGCATCTTCGCCGTCTTGGCACCCAGCGCCAACCCGAGCATCTGATGACCAAGACAGATTCCGAAGAGGGGCAGCCCGCTCGCCACCAGCTTGCGGATCTCGGGCACCGCGTAGACCCCGGTTGCCGCCGGATCGCCCGGACCGTTCGACAGGAATACGCCGTCAGGCTTGCGCGCCAGTACATCCTCCGCCGTCGTGGTCGCGGGCACGACGCTCACGCGGCAACCCGCCGAAGCCAGACACCTCAGAATGTTGCGCTTCAACCCGTAGTCGATAGCGACGACGTGCAGCTCTGGTGATGTGTTGCGCGCAAACCCCTGGCCCCAAACCCAACGCATTTCATCCCAGGTGTAGCTTTGCGCACTCGTAACCTCGGGCACCAGGTCGAGACCCAGCAGGCCGGGCCAAGCTTTTGCTTCCGCCTGCAAGGTCGGGATGTCGAAGACGCCCGAGGGGTCGTGCGCAATCACAGCATTAGGCATCCCGTGCCGGCGAATTTGCGCCGTCAGCGCGCGCGTGTCGACGCCGCAGATGCCGATGATGCTGCGGGCCTTGAGCCAATGATCGAAATGCTCGCGCGCGCGATAGTTCGACGGTGCTGTAATATCGGCCCGCAAAATGCAGCCGCGCACGCCAGATCGCGCAGCGAGATTGGACGTCTCGGTGTCGTCCGCATTTGTTCCCACATTGCCGATATGGGGAAATGTGAACGTGATGATCTGTCCTGCATAAGAGGGATCCGTCAGGATCTCCTGATACCCCGTCATCGCCGTATTGAAACACACCTCGCCAACGCTGCGGCCGATGGCACCAAGACCCGTGCCAGCGATCACCAGGCCGTTATCCAGCACAAGGCGGGCGGTGGCCGGCGCGTCGGCCCAGGCGGGCGGCACAGGCGATGTCATAACGAAAGCCCCACGTTGAGAATGAACCGAGCGCGAAAGCGGTGCGAACGGACGAGACCTGAGCGCGCAGTGGGCCGGCGCAGAGCGCCGCCGGCGGCAAAAAACCGTCGGGAACCTATGGGATGGAAAAACGGAAATCAAGAAACTGTCCAATCACGTGGCTGACAAACTGCCGCGGTCTTGAGACGCCGCCGCCGCGGTGCCAGGCCGCGCGTTCTTGCCCGTGGCGGGAGGAAATCCTAATTTACCACCGGAAGTTTGGAGTGTCGGTATGCGCGCACGTCTGAGCGACGACATCAAAGACGCCATGAAGTCCGGCGATAAGAAGCGTCTCGCCACGCTCCGGCTTATCATGGCTGCGATTAAGGATCGCGATCTATCCGCCGGCGTCGATAGTGAGGGACGTCCAACGGGGCGCGAGCGTATCGATGACACCGATATCGTTTCCCTGTTGCAGAAGATGATTCGCCAGCGCCGGGAAAGTGCGGCGACGTATCGGAACGCGGGGCGTGAGGAATTGGCCGCGCAAGAAGAAGAAGAAATCGCGATCATCGAAGCGTACCTACCCCAACAGATGAACGATGCGCAAACGGTCGCCGCAGTTGCGGCGGTTGTTCGCGAAACCGGGGCCTCTGGCTTGAAAGACATGGGCCGCACCATGGCCCTGCTCAAACAGCGTTATGCGGGCCAGATGGATTTCACCAAGGCGAGCGCTCTCTTGAAGGATCGACTGAAGTGAGCCGTTGGGCGTGGCGCTGAGTGGCTCAAGACATCTCCCGCCTACCCGAGCACCCATGCCGTCGAACGCCGACAGACCCAGACTCCCGCCTGTGGAAACCGCGTAAAGCAACCCGGCAAACGGGGTTGCAAGGTGCGAATCACATACGTTGTTGGTCGACATCTCGAACTCTGCCGGGCCGACAATGCGTTTTCCGCCCCATATTCTTGACGAAATTCGCGCCCGTCTGCCCGTCAGTCAGGTCGTGGGGCGAAAGGTTGCGCTCAAGAAGCGCGGCCGCGAATGGGTCGGGCTGTCACCGTTCAAGGTTGAGAAGACGCCGTCCTTTTACGTCAACGACCAGAAGGGTTTCTACCATTGCTTCGCTTCGGGTGAGCATGGTGACGCCTTCACGTTCCTTATGAAGGTCGAGGGTCTCTCGTTCCCCGAAGCCGTGGAGCGGCTGGCGTCGGAAGCGGGCGTGACATTGCCAAAACCGCAATTGCGATCGCAGGCCGAATTCGACGAGCGCGAACGACTGTTGGCGCTGCTCGCTGCTTCGGCACGATTTTATTCCGATCAGCTCTCAGGCTCCCAGGGTGTCGCGCCGCGCCGCTATTTGGAGGGCCGTGGGCTCGGGCGGCCGACGATCACCGCGTTCGGGCTAGGCTACGCCCCTGCCGGACGTATTGAGTTGGCGTCTCACCTGGCCGCGCAAGGGTTCACGCGCCAGGAACAGGCTCTTGCCGGCATGCTAATAACAGGCGAAGACGTGCGCGAGCCCTACGACCGGTTTCGTCATCGCGTGATGTTCCCCATCGCCGACGCCAAGGGCCGCGTCATCGCCTTCGGAGGGCGAGCGCTCGATCCTTCCGTTCCCGCGAAGTATCTGAATTCACCGGAAACGCCGCTCTTTCATAAGGGCCACACTCTTTACAACCTGCATCAGGCCCGTGTCGCCGCGCACACCAGCAACCGCGTCATCGTGGTTGAAGGCTACATGGATGTGGTTGCGCTGGCCCAAGCGGGCTTTGCGGACGTCGTCGCCCCTCTTGGCACCGCGCTCACGGCCGAGCAGATCGGCCTGCTCTGGCGCATGGTCGGCGAACCCATCCTGTGTTTCGATGGGGATTCAGCCGGACGCAAGGCGGCCCAGCGTGCCGTTGATACGGTGCTACCACTTCTCAAGCCCGGCTACAGCCTGCGCTTCGCGTTTCTCCCCGATGGCCTCGATCCCGATGATCTTGTCCGTGAGCAGGGTGCTGCGGCGTTCCAATCTGTGCTCGCCACGGCTCAGCCCCTCGCCCAGGTCTTGTTTGACCGCGAGTGGGCCGCCGGGGATTGGTCGACACCCGAACGTCGGGCGCGCCTTGAGCGAGAGTTGCGCCTACACATCTCCCGAATTGAGGATGCATCCGTCCGTGTCCACTACATGCGGGACATTGCCGATCGCCTGGCTCGCTACTGGCAACCGCAGCCGCCCAACATCCGGACGAGGACCGGCGATCGCATCTCTCGTTCAACGTTGGCCCGAGGACCAGCCGCCCCGAGCCAACGCGGCGTGCCAGGAGGCAGCACGGCCTGGCAGGTCTTATCCGGGCAGCTGACCTCACCGGGTCGATCAAACCGCTCGCTTTCGCGGGGTCTCGGCCATGCCCTCGCTTCGCCGAGCCTGCTTAGAAGTCCGATCGTAGCTCAGAATGAGGCCCATCCAAGCCAGCGCGAATTGCTTTTGCTCCGCACCTTGCTTAACCACGTATGGTTGGCTGAAAAGGCCGCCGAGGACATCGCGAATATTCACCTGACTTCGCCCGCACTATCCCGTCTGCGCGACGAAATTCTTGCCGCGGTTTCACTTGACAATTCTCTTGACAGCCAGGCGCTGCGCTCCCATTTGAGCGGGTCGGGAATGGCCGGTGTCCTCAAAATCGTCGACCAAGCCTCCACCCACAGATGTCACAGGTTCGCCGAGCCCGATGCCGGGCACGCCGAGGTGGAAGCTGGCTGGCGCCACACCCTCGCGCTGCACGAACGGCAGGTTGGTCTCATGGCGGCGCTCCGCACCGCGGAGCAGGCTTGGCACGAGGACGGCGACGAGGATGCGTTTCAGCGCATCTGCGCCCTTCAGGCCGAGCTTCAGGTGTTGGGCCGTTCGGACCACCTCGGCCAGGATGCAAACGGGACGGTTTCTGAATGATAGACGAGTTGACGCGCGCATCCGGCACGCTCCTCCGACGTGGCCAATCCAGAACTCAAACGCCTAGTGATGCATGCGTCAGACTAGTCGTCCCGCGCCGTCCTTGCGGGCCATGCCACACGGGCCATCCTCAGAACCACTGAACCTCAACTGTTGAAGGACCAGCCCTCGGGCACCTTCTAGCCAAGAGCCGAAACCATGAGCCGCGCGACGCAGAGCAAAACTCCCGCCTCTCAGCCCAAGCGGAATTCGACCCCAGCTCCGACTGTCAAGGATGAGCCGGCGGCCGAGGCCCCCGAGCGCGACAGCCCGCTGCTCGATCTTTCCGACGCTGCCGTCAAGCGGTTGCTCAAGGTCGCAAAAGCGCGTGGTTACGTCACCTATGACGAACTCAATGCCGTCCTGCCGTCGGAAGAGGTCTCCTCCGAACAAATCGAAGATACGATGGCCATGCTGTCGGAAATGGGCATCAACGTCATCGATCAAGACGACGCCGACGAAGCCCAGGATGCCACCACCGACGACGGCGCCGATGACGAGAGCGACCGCGCTTTGACGGCGGGCTCGACGGCCCTGGTGAAGACCGAGATGCGCACAGAGCCTTCTGAGCGCACCGACGATCCCGTGCGAATGTATTTGCGCGAGATGGGTTCAGTGGAGCTGTTGTCGCGCGAAGGCGAGATTGCCATCGCCAAACGCATTGAGGCCGGACGCGAGGCGATGATCGCGGGCCTGTGCGAGAGCCCACTCACCTTCCAGGCCATCATCATTTGGCGTGATGAGTTGAACGAGGGCAAGATCCTGTTGCGCGACATCATCGATTTGGAAGCCACCTACGAAGGGCCCGAGGCCAAGGCTCCCCCATCCGCAATCGATCTCGATGGCGCCGCAGAACCTCAAGCCATGGGCGATGGCACCCCGCCCGTGGGCAGCGAGATTGAGGACGAGGACGAGTTCGAGAATGCGATGTCGCTCGCTGCCATGGAAGCAGAGCTGAAACCGCGCGTCCTGGAAACCTTCGATCGCATTGCCGCGACCTATAAAAAATTGCGCAAGCAGCAGGATAAGAAACTCGAGCAGCAGGTTGCCGGCGAGATGGGATCGCGTCAGCAGCAGAAGGCCTACGATAAGCTGCGCGACGAAATCATCGCCGATGTGAAGAGTCTGTCGCTGAACAACGCGCGCATCGAGAGCCTCGTCGAACAGCTCTACGCAATCAACAAGCGCCTCGTCGGGTTCGAGGGACGCCTGATGCGGCTTGCCGACAGCTACGGCGTCCCGCGTATGGATTTCATCGATGAGTACTTCGGCAACGAGCTCGATCAAACGTGGCTCGATCGCGTCGGTGAAAAGGGCAAGAAGTGGGCCGCATTGATCAAGAACGAGCGTGAGACCATCGAGAAAATCCGCGCCGATATCCACAACCTCGCGACAGAGACCGGTCTTGAGATTCCCGAGTTCCGACGGATCGTTAAGGCGGTGCAAAAGGGCGAGCGGGAAGCCCGCCAAGCAAAAAAGGAGATGGTCGAGGCCAACCTAAGGCTCGTGATTTCGATCGCGAAAAAATATACCAACCGCGGCCTGCAGTTCCTCGACCTCATCCAGGAGGGCAACATTGGCCTCATGAAAGCGGTCGACAAGTTCGAGTATCGCCGCGGCTACAAATTCTCAACGTACGCGACATGGTGGATCCGCCAGGCGATCACGCGCTCGATCGCGGATCAGGCGCGCACCATCCGCATCCCCGTGCACATGATCGAGACCATCAACAAGATCGTGCGCACGAGCCGCCAGATGCTGCACGAGATCGGCCGCGAACCGACGCCCGAGGAGCTTGCAGAAAAACTTGCGATGCCGCTTGAGAAGGTGCGCAAGGTACTCAAGATCGCCAAGGAGCCGATCTCGCTGGAAACACCCATTGGCGACGAGGAAGATTCGCACCTTGGCGACTTCATCGAAGATCGCAACGCCGTACTTCCCGATCAGGCCGCGATTGCCGCCAACCTGCGCGAGACTACGACACGGGTGCTTGCCTCGCTGACACCGCGCGAAGAGCGCGTGCTGCGCATGCGCTTCGGTATTGGCATGAATACCGATCACACGCTCGAAGAAGTCGGTCAGCAATTCTCCGTCACGCGCGAGCGCATTCGCCAGATCGAGGCCAAGGCGCTACGTAAGTTGAAGCATCCCTCGCGTTCGCGCAAGCTGCGCTCTTTCCTTGACAACTGACGCAGGGCCCTCGGCCAACAAGGCGTGGCGGGTCCGTGCGGCTGAAGCGGGCGACATCAAGGCGATCGTTGAATTAGCCCGGGATCTCGCCGCAACGCAGGGCGATCCGACAGACCAGGTCGATCCTGAAACCCTGTTTCGGGAGGCCGCGGGTCCTGTCCCGAGGCTGCGCCTGTGGGTTGCAGAACTGGCTGGAGAACCGATCGGCTATGCCTCGGCCTTGCCCGCCTACGAAAGCAGCTATGCGGCGCGCGGGCTTTACGTCGCTGACCTTTACGTGGCAGCGCAATATCGCCGCCAAGGCGTCGCGCGGGCACTCATAGCGACCATAGCAGCGTTTGCCCGTAGCGAGGGGGCAAGCTTCCTGTGGTGGGCCTCGAAACCTCACAACAGCGAGGCGCACGCTTTCTACCGGACGCTCGGTGCCACACACGAACCCGTCATCGCCCACGCCTTGACGTTTGATGCATTCGCTGCGCTGGCGGATCAGTCGGTAGACTGACATGCCCGCGCCGGATATTTGGGCATTGGCACCTTCCATATCGACAGTACATCACGCCGCGTCTTATTTTATTAGCCATTGGTCTTCATTTGTTTGCGTGGTGATACATGCCGGGTGACAGCGTCGGTTTTTTAGAGCGGCTTAGTCGAGGGATTGCAGAGTCGGCATGGGAAGACTGGCTTGTCAAATTAGTCGCCGCCATCATCGTCGGGTTGATCGGCGTCGTGCTAACAAATGCCATGCGCCGTATCGGGCCAAAGCTACGCTCGGCATGGATGGCGCGTCAGCATATGGATCGCGCGCTCGGTGCAGTAGCACCCGAAAGTAAGGGTCTTTGGTTGGCCGCTCGCTATCGACCACGCCCGCCGGATGATTATCAGAACAAGATCCGCGTCAGTAAACCCATCATCGTCGTCGCCAATCTCAAGGGCGGTGTCGGTAAGACCACGATCGCATCAAATCTGATTGCCCACTACGCGATTAAGAAAAACGAGCGGGTGCTCGGCATCGACCTGGATTTCCAGGGGTCGCTTTCTGCCAATGCGTTGTCACAAGAGGACCGGAATCAACTCTTGATCGAGCAGAGTGATGGCGGCCTCAGCAAAGCCGCCCGCCTGATCGACGATCGAGATGCCCAATGGCTACGTGACGCTCCCAACCCAATCCACAACGTTCCGAGGGGCAAGCTGATCCCAGCATATTATTCACTCGCTGCGATGGAAAATCGCGTCATGATCGAGTGGTTGCTCGGTAAAAGGACGCGGGACATTCGTTATCATCTCGCCCACGTGCTTCACGACCCAAATATACAGAATGCCTTCGATCGCATTATTATTGATGCGCCACCGCGCCTGACAACCGGTTCCGTTCAGGCTCTGTGTGCCGCAACGCACGTTCTCATTCCAACGATACTCGATGATTTGTCGGCTGAAGCGGTGGGGGCATTCGCTGATCAGTTGCGCATCCATCAAGACATTTGGCCCCATCTAAGAATTATTGGAGCCGTGGGCACCATGACGGCTCGTGCCCCAACCCTCAACGGCGAACTGCAGGACAATCCGTTAAATGACGTCGAAATTGACGCCCTGGCTGCCGGCCGAAACGCGCTTTTTGCGGCTCTGGAGACCGCAAAACACCCACTTCGCGAGGCTACTTTTCTTCCCATCGAGTGCTTTGTCCCGGACAAGCGCGAGTTGAGCCGTGCTGCCGGTCATGGAATCGCGTACGCTAGCCCTAGTCAGGCTGCCCCATTCCAGGCCATTCGCGAATCCTTCGATATTCTCGGCGACGAGATCGATAAGCGTTTGAGATCCTGAGGATTAGCCGTAGACTTGCCGCCTGGAGATGTCATGGCCAAGTCGACCAAGTCCAAACAAAAAGTTGCGTCCGCGTCCCTTGTAAACAAGCGAACGAGGAACCGTCGCCCCATGGACGAGGCCGTTGTTAAAGCCTACGCGGCACAGTTGAAAGCCGCGCTCGGGACATCCGAATTCGAAATGATTTTCACACGACTGTGCGACGACCGAGCCGTGCGTCAGGAAGAGGCGGTTGCCATTGCTTCGCTTCTGCTGGAGGCCAGGATCGCACCTAGCACGGCCCGTGGCACCGCACTCGGACGCATTACGAAACTCCATAACAGCCTCGTAACATTTAAGCTCAAGCAGAAGGCCGTCGGGGGACGGTCGGCTGCGTAAGCTTCCGCATCATCACGTTCAGAGTGGCCACACCCACAGCAGCATGGGTACGGCCACCGCGACGACGATCACCTCCAGCGGCAACCCGAGCCGCCAGTAGTCGGTAAAACGGAAGCCTCCGGGCCCAAGGATCAAGACGTTGTTCTGATGTCCAATGGGCGTCAGGAACGCGCACGACGAACCAACCGCTACTGCCATTAAAAACCCATCGGGATTGACCCCGAGCTGCGTCGCCGCACCCACGGCGATGGGGCACATCACCGCGGCGGTCGCAGCATTGTTCATCACGTCCGACAACGTCATGGTCACGATCAGCAAGAGGGTGAGTGCGATGATCGCGTTGCCGCCAGCCAACGTGTCCATCAGCGCGCGCGCCAGAACATCAGCTGCACCCGTAGATGATATCGCGCCCGCCACCGGCAACAAGGCGCCGAGCAGGACGATCACCGGCCACTCGATCGCGTCGTAGATGCGCCGCACCGGTACGATGTTGAAGACGACAAGTGCCAGCACGCCCGCCGAGAAGGATATGGCGGCTGGCATCAGCCCGAACGCAGCCCCGCCCACAGCGCCTGCCATGATCGCGCCGGCGATTGCGGCCTTCTGAGGATCGGGGATGCGCATCTTGCGCTCTGCCAGCGGCACGCATCCGAACCGATTTGCAAATTCGGAGATCGCCTCGGGTGTCCCCTGAACGAGCAAGAGATCGCCCTCTTCGATCGGCGTCGAGCGCAGCCGCGATGTGGTGCGCTCGCCGGCCCGCGATAACGCCAGAAGATTAATGCCGAAGCGGGTTCTCAGACCGATCCAGGCCGCCGAAAGCCCGACGATTTCCGCCCGCGGACGCACCGCCAGTTCCATCAGAACCACATCGCTGGATTGCAACGGCAGCGGCCTTTCAGCTGTGGTTTCGTGGTTCTGTTTGTGTCCGTTGCGGGTCATCTTTTCTACCGCAAGCGTTAATCCCAGCGTCGAGAGCGCCTCCCCGAGAGAACCGGGATCCGCCTCGATGACGAGAATGTCGCCGGCGCTGACGGTACGAAATGGGTGCGGTGCTGCAATCTGTTCCTCGTCATGAACGAGGCCGATGATCTGAGCGTCGGTCGATTCCAGCGCCTGCTCCAAATCATAGAGCAGCATCCCCGCGGCCTTGGAGCCTTCTAGCACGCGGGCCTCAGTCAAATACGCGCCCGTCTCAAACCCCTCCACGCCACGCCGCTCGCGATGCGGAACCAGACGCCATCCGATTATCGCAATGAAAGCCAATCCGGCTGCGGCGACCGCAACGCCAACCGGTGCAAAATCGAACATCGCGAACCCGGATACGTTGTCATGAACGCGGAAGCTCGAGACGATGAGGTTGGGCGGTGTGCCGATCAGAGTCGTCATGCCGCCGAGCAGCGAGCCGAAGGCGAGCGGCATCAGAATTTGTCCAGGGGGCACTCGCAGCCGTGCCGCAGTCTGAATCGCGACGGGCATCAAAAGGGCGAGTGCACCAACATTGTTCATGAAGCTCGAAAGCAGTGCGACGATGCCAGAAAGCAGTCCGATCGTGAGACTTGGCCCGGCCGCCGGCGGCATGACGTTGCGGACAACTGCATCCAGCGCGCCGGTTGCTTGGAGCGCGCCGCTCAGGATTAGAATACAGGCAACGGTGATAACCGCCGGATGTCCAAACCCCGAGAAAGCCTCGGATGCCGGAACGAGCCCCACGAGCACGCTGGTCAATAACGCAGCTAACGCCACCATGTCGTGGCGCCAGCGGCCCCAGATGAACAACCCCATCGTCACCAGCAGGATAAGAACGATGCTCCCTTGATCCGCCGTCAAGCCATGCTCCTGCCGCAACCGCGCCGCGCCCCGGATGGGGCGGATATTCATCATATAGCTTCGGCTGGCCGACAAGCGGCAATCACGGACGCGAATCTGGTAGTGCCGCACACAACGCAGCCGGGCCGGCCGATACGATATCCATGACAACGCAACGAACGGTTTTAATCACAGGCGCCTCCCGAGGGATCGGAGCGGCAACGGCGGCACTGTTTCACAATCGGGGCTGGAATGTCGCTGCGACCATGCGCGATCCGGACCATACGCCGTTTATGCGATGCGATGCTCGTTGCCGTGTTTATAAGCTCGATGTCACGCAACCCGCTTCGATTGACGAGGCCATCGCAGCCGCTCTCAGCGATTTCGGCACCATCGACGTGCTCATCAATAATGCCGCGCTCTGCCGGCTGGGACCGTTCGAACCCCAGACCGATGTCGAGGTGCGCACTCAACTGGAGACCAACGTGCTCGGCACGATGCGCGTGACGCGCGCCGTCTTGCCTCACATGCGGGTCCGCCGGTCCGGCCGCATCATCAACGTGTCGTCGATTTGCGGGCGCATGACATTGCCTCTTTATTCGGTCTATTGCGCGACGAAATGGGCGATCGAAGGCTTTTCGGAAGCACTGAGCTTCGAGTTGCGTCAGCATAATATCAAGGTAAAGCTGGTGGAGCCCGCCGTTTTCCGGACGGGATCATTCGCTGCGCAACGCGAAGCACTCGCCGCGCGGGTGGCCGATCCCGCGTATCAGGACTTTTGCGCGCGCGTCTTGAGGCACATGATACCGTGGGAGGAGAGAGCCCCTGGCCCGGATGCTGTCGCTCAGACGATCCTTAAGGCAGCGACGGACCGTTTGCCGCGCCTGCGCTATCCGGTTCGCAGCCAACTGATACTGGGCGCACGCACGGTCATGCCCGGAGCGTTGTACGTTCGGGCCGTGCGCCGTCTGCTCGATGCGTGGTAAACTCAAAATTCCTCGAATGGGACGCCCAACCGACTGTTGCTTCCTTCATTTAATCACTCATGATGTTGGCCCAATTGTTGTCCCAAATTCGAAGCTTGCGAACTCTCGATGAGCGACAGCGGTCCATTCAATTTCTCGTTTTTGACGGACTACGGCGTGCCGCTGCGGCGATTCTGCGCCGGCGACGTTCTTTTTCGTCAAGGTGACCCGGGCGACTGGATGCTGTTGGTCCTGGAGGGGCGGGTCGAGATTCGTATAAACGACAGGCCCGTTGAATCGGTGGGACTACATGGAATTGCACACCACCGAG
>JAKALI010000737.1 GCA_021813195.1 Pseudomonadota bacterium | reverse complement strand
TCATTCGCACGCGCGGGCTGCCGCGATGTCGCGCACAAATCCGAAGTCGGCACTTGTCCCGTGCCACCTTTGCGCTATCGTATGAGCAGGGGATGGAGTCCCCCTTCAAACGCATGCGCGCTGATGACTCCTGCCAACCAGAGACGGCGAGCCCTACCCGCTCGCAAAGGCAGGAGAACCATGAGCGGCCGCCCCCCCAGCGATCCCGAACCCGATCTTCACGATCTGATTGCCGACCCCATGATCCGCATGATCATGAAAGCGGATGGCATCGACGAGCGAGAACTGCGTGAGCTGTTTGACCGCACCGCCAAGGATATGAAGCAACGACGGGAGATCACCTCTGTGGCCAACTCAAGCTCGCTGCCGGACGCCCCCGATACTCTGCGCCGCGGCGTTGGAATTATGCTGATCAATTCCGCCGGCCATGCCTTCGTCGCTCAACGCAGCGATATGACGGATGAAGCGTGGCAAATGCCGCAAGGCGGGATCGAACCGAACGAGACGCCCCGCGCCGCAGCGTTGCGCGAGCTGCGTGAGGAATTAGGGACGGCCAATGTCGAAGTCATCGTCGGAACGGAGGACTGGCTCAGCTATGAACTCCCGCGCGAGCTTCTCGATCGTATGCCGACCCCACGTTGGACGGGGCAAACCCAACAATGGTTTTTAATGCGCTTTCGCGGCACAGACGGCGAAATCAATGTCGCGACCGAGCATCCAGAGTTCTCGACATGGAAATGGGTTCCACCCGATCAGCTCCTCAAGCTGATTGTGCCGTTCAAAAGGGAGCTCTATCGTCGCGTATTGGCGGAGTTCCGCCCCTATCTGGAGTAGGGGCAGCCTCCTGCTCGGGCGTGAGCAACATGACAATTCGTGTCGTCGTGGTTGCTCTCTCTCTCCGTACAGCAACACGAGCTCGTTACGGCCTTTTGCTAGTGAATCTGAGGCAATCGCTCAAACTGATGGAACGGCGGAGGCGAGGACAACGTCCATTCCAGCGTTGTGGCGCCTTCGCCCCACGGATTGTCGGCCGCCTGGCGCTTGCGCGCGAACGCCTCCACGACACCGTAGAGGAAGATCAGCGCGGCAAACCCCGAAATATAGGAGCCGATCGACGAGACAAAATTCCAGCCGGCAAACGCGTCTGGATAATCCACATAGCGGCGCGGCATCCCCGCGAGGCCGAGAAAATGCTGCGGGAAGAAGAGAAGATTGACGCCGACGAACGTCACCCAGAAGTGCAGCTTGCCGATGAACTCGTTGTACATGTAGCCCGTGATCTTCGGGAACCAGAAGTACCAGGCTGCGAAAATGGTGAAGACCGCACCCAACGATAGAACGTAGTGAAAGTGAGCGACGACATAGTAGGTGTCTTGCAGCACGCGATCGACGCCCGCGTTGGCCAAGACGACTCCCGTTACGCCGCCGATCGTAAACAGGAAAATGAAGCCGATCGCCCATAGCATCGGTGTTCTAAACTCAATGGACCCACCCCACATGGTGGCAATCCACGAGAAGATCTTCACTCCCGTCGGGACCGCGATCACCATTGTTGCGGCCACGAAGTAAGCCTGCGTCGCGCTGGACATTCCGACCGTGTACATGTGATGCGCCCACACGACGAAGCCGATGCCTCCGATTGCCGCCGTGGCATAGGCCATCCCGAGATAGCCGAAAATGGGCTTGTGACTGAATGTCGAAACAATATGGCTTGTGATCCCGAAGCCCGGCAGAATCAGAATGTACACTTCGGGATGCCCGAAGAACCAAAACAGATGCTGGTAGAGCAGAGGGTCACCACCCCCATCTGCGGAGAAAAACGTTGTTCCGAAGTTGCGATCGGTCAGCAGCATCGTGATGCCCCCCGCCAGCACGGGCAACGACAGCAACAGAAGAAACGCTGTCACCAGCACGGACCAGCAAAAGAGCGGCATCTTGTGCAGCGTCATGCCAGGCGCGCGCATGTTGAAGATCGTCGTGATGAAGTTGATGGCTCCTAGGACCGATGATGCGCCCGCCAAATGCAGTGACAGAATGACAAAATCCATGGCCGGACCAGGATGGCCGGATGTCGAAAGCGGCGCATAAAGCGTCCATCCGGCTCCCACACCGTTCGCGCCCGGCTCACCCTCGACAAATGTCGAAATGATCAACAAAGCGAAGGAGGCTGGCAGCAGCCAGAACGAAATGTTGTTCATGCGCGGAAACGCCATGTCTGGCGCGCCGATCAGCAAAGGCACCATCCAGTTGCCAAAGCCGCCAATCATCGCCGGCATGACCATGAAGAAGATCATGATCAAGCCGTGCTCGGTCACGAAGACGTTGTAGGTGTGGCTTTCATGGAAGATTTGCACGCCAGGATACATCAATTCGGCCCGGATCGCGATCGAGAGCGCCCCGCCTATCAACCCCGCGACGACGGCGAAGATCAGGTACATCGTTCCGATGTCTTTGTGGTTCGTCGAATAGAGGTATCGCCGCCACCCGGTCGGGTGTGCGGTTTCATGGCCACTGCTTTCGTGCTGAGCCGACATGGCTGCTGTTGGCATTTTTTGCTCGTTCTGTTGTCAGGGACGGAGTGAGGCGCTCATCAAGCCGCGCGCTGGCGACGCGGTAGAGGCGTTGGGCGCGCACGCGACCGCATTCGGCGGATGCCAGCGTTGCGCGGTGTGCCGAATCGCGACGCCGCGACGGCCACACGGTGAACGGACATCACCGTGAGGCCGCGCAATGGGATACGCCCGGCCCAATCGCAGCCGCGCAGCTTCAAGCATTATCGATGGGAGAGATGTTTCCTGGCTGACTCGCACAGACTCCTGCCTCCGTAAGTAACGTGGCAGGAGTCATCAGCCGATCGGCAGTTGTGGGGGACTCCATCCCCTGTGCGTCAAATAGTATCAGCGCATCGGCGGAACACAAGAGCGCCGTCAACCAAAATATTACGCGCTTCGGCCCCGCAGTCAGCACAAGAGACATATAATAAAGGCACGTTCTATACGCGCTGGGTCGAAACAGAGCGCGTCTATACGGGTAATCGGCCCGTCGTCGTCATGTCTCGTCTTCCCCAAACGATTCGTGCAGGGACGTCAGCGTTTCGATCGCGTTCTGCACCTTGGTAGTC
>JAKALI010000736.1 GCA_021813195.1 Pseudomonadota bacterium | reverse complement strand
CCGATCTCAAGATGATGATACCGCGCGCTATGGTGCGCGATGCGGCAAACAGCGCAGCAATGCGAAAGCGAACGCCATCCAGAGCAGCCCGATCAGGGC
The DNA here is from genome assembly GCA_021813195.1 of Pseudomonadota bacterium. The sequence continues at coordinate 3,022 of JAKALI010000736.1, read as the reverse complement.
GCCCACAGTGCCGTGAATGCCGAGGACCCACGCGACAATCGCACCAAGTGCGATGAAGATGAACCACAGGAGCATCACGGCGTGCCTCCCGCCAGGACATCATGCAGCCTTTGCATCTCAAACGATAACACCGGGTTCAACCCCGTTGCCTGCACGGGCTGCTTCAGCATTCCCTCCGGCAGCGCAGATGGCGCGGGTGTCGGCGCGGGTGTCGCGCTCGGCGTCTCCAACGGCTGCAATTGCTGTTCGGCGGGCGTGGTCGGCGTAACGGTCTGCGAGCCGCCCAATGCCCCGGCGGCTCCCGAGATCGCGCCCGGCAATCCCTTCAGGATTTCCGTCCCCGCCTTACCCACATAGCCAGCCGTGCGCAGTGGGTTGATAAGCGTGCCCTCGGAGTTGATCGCCGCCCCCACGCGCTGCCACCACTCCTGCCCTGCCTTCGGACCCAGCACCGTCGTGATCCACTTTGGCGGGCTGGCCTGCATGTCGTCCCACGGCATACTCGGCGTGAGGTAGGAGAGCAGGAACATGGTCGCGCTGTTGCCGATCCCATCCATGAACTTGGAGAACTTCGGATCGTATTCGCGCTGCGCGGCCAGACTCTCCATGGCGATGTACGAAGCGACCGCCATGCCGCTGGTCTGGAGCCCGAACGGCTCCTTGGCAATGAACTTCGCCACCTCGGGGAACACCTTGAACCACATGTAAGACGAGGGGTAGATGCCGAAGATCGGGTGGTTCAGCGTGCGCTCCAGCACGCTGCGCGAGGTCTGCGCGTAGGCCAGGCGGAAGGCGTCTTTCTGCGCCACGCCGATGCGATCGACGATCGCCTGCCGCAACATCTCCTCGGTACGGTTGTAGGCGTAGGCGTTGTCGGTCGGGATCGCGTCCATCAACTGGCGCACGTAGCGCCCGGCCAGTGACTTCGCGCCGGTGGCCGGCGTGAGGTCCATCTGCTGGAGCCACTTACTGAACTGCTGGACCGCTGCCTCCAGGTCGGGACTGGCCAGCGGCTTGCCTGTCGTGGCTCGCTGCACGACCGCCTTGGCGAAGGCCGTCTTGGCAGACTCCCAATCCGAGGCGGCCGGCATTGACTTGACAGGACTCCACGAACCGTCGGCCCGCAGGACCTCCACGTTGTCGGCAGAAATGGCCTGCCGAGCCGTGCGGTTTCTGGAGGCATCCACGCCGCTGGTGGCCTGATCGAACAGCCCATTCTCACGCGTGCGCAGCACCACGGAACTGTCGCCCTGCGCGTAGATGGTGGCCGGGTGCGCGGAAGCGTACTCGCCGACGCGCCAGTCATTGGCAATGCGCTTGGAGTTCACCGTCCGGTAGACGTACCCTGGCTCGCTCTTGAACACATCGGGTACGGTCGCGTTTCCGCGCGCGTCCGTACCAAAGTGCGCGAAGTCATTGACGACCGGACTGACTCCCGAGTCGCGCACGAACTGATCGACCAGCGTGCGCTGCATCGAGAGATCGAGATGCGGCTGGAAGGAATCCACGAGCTGCGCCAGTGAGTCCTCGCCGGAGCCGTTGAAGCCGGAGTGCATGAGCGCCGCCAGCTTGCCGATCTCAGTCTGGAGATCGCCCGCGCCGATGTTGGTCTCCATGACCTGCGACATGTATTCGGCAGGCGACATGTTGCGCTCAGTCGCCCAGCGGCGCACCATTGTCTGCAACCGGCGCACGTCAGACGGCGCAAGGTCCAGTGCGTCGCGGGCGTTGGCCCACGTCTCATTCCAGTCGAATTGCAATGCCTTGACGATGCGATCCTGCGCCTCGGCCGGATATCCAAAGGACTCCAGGTCGGCACGCAGCGCCGCCACGCCGTACTCCGGCGTCGTCAGCGACTTGCGCAGCGCCATCACATCGGGGTTGCCGAACTTGTCCACCTTCCCGAGGATGCTGGCCAGGTCGGGCAGCCCGAGCGGCTTGATCGCCCCGATGTCGGCAGGCGTGAAGCGGTCGGCATCGGCGATTAGGTCGGCGTAGTCGAGCGTCCCGTTCTTCGTCAGTTCGGCGCTCTGGCCCGAGTGAAACATGTTCTGGACGTAGCGCAACGCCGCCGTGTTCTCGTCGATCGGGCGCTCCGCCATCTCCGAGTAATGCGCGATGATCTTGGCGTATTCGGTCGCCGCCTCGTTCTCCGCGCCATGCTGCTTCGCCACTGAACCGAGAGCGGTTTTCAGGATGTCCGCCCAATTGGAGTGGAACTGCGCGATCAGGTTGTTCTGCACCCAGCGACTGCCACGCGCGAGCGCCGAGGGGACGGGCAGCACCTGGCGCCCCGGCAGCACGGACGCTGCTGCCTTCAGGTTCTCTTCGAGTCCGGGTACCGCCTCGGCGGCTTTCTGAATCTCGTTGGCCGTGTCCACGATCGCCGCGTAGCCAGGAAAGTCGAGCATGAAATACTGCCCGAGGTTCGTGCGCGACATCTGCGCGACAATCCTGGCGGTCTCGGCCAGATCGCCGTGCAGCACCGCGTTGCCGAGCGGCCTCACGCCACGCAGGATGTTGAAGTACGCAGCGTCGGTGCGCGTCTGGATTTGAAACGCTGGCTGCCAGGAATAACGGATGTCGTTGTACGCCTTGACGGTCAACTCGCCGCCGATATTCTCGCCCACCTTCTTGGCGAGCCACGCGCGAGCCTCTTGCGTCCATACCGACTGCGGGCCCATCAGGCGCATGTCGCCCTTGGCCGCGTCGAGGACGGCGTTCATCATCTCGCGGTCCGTCAGGTTGGCGCGCACGTCGGCTGGCAACTGGCCCACCAGTTCCTTCGTGGCGTCCCACATGCTGGCGCCCGACAAGCCGCCGAGCTGCACGCGCTCCAGGTTGGCGCGGTTCATGATCGCACGGAAGAGATCGCGCGTCTGGCTCTCGCTCACGCCGAACGACGAGAGATTGCGCGCGAGGTTCTTCTGCACGGTCAGCATGAGGCGCTGCCCCGTCACCTGGTCGCGCGCCGTGTTCAGCATGACCTCCAGCGGCTGGAACGGACGGTTGGCAGTCTGCG
>JAKALI010000735.1 GCA_021813195.1 Pseudomonadota bacterium | reverse complement strand
CGAGCACGTACACGTCGCCGGCGTCTGGCCTCTCGAGCAGCCCCGCGAGATGCAACAACGTCGACTTGCCGGCCCCCGAGGGGGCGACAAGGGCCACGGTCTCACCGGCTTCAATCGAAAGATCCACACCCCGCAACACCTCGAGCCGCACGTCGCCGCTGCGGTACGCACGAACCACATTGGCAAGCCGCAGCTTCGGGTCAGCCATGACGCAGCGCCTCCACGGGATCGGTGCGTGCCGCCCGCCAGGAGGGAAAAATGGTTGCGAGAAATGCAAGAACCAGCGCCATCGTGGCGACCTGCAGCACCTCCTGCCATCTCAGCTGCGCGGGCAGCTGCGAAAGGAAGTACACTTCCGGATTGAAAAGGTTCGTTCCCGTAAGGTGTTCGAGAAAGTGCTGCAGCGTGTCGATGTTGAGGCAAAACACCACGCCGAGAGCGACGCCCACGATGGTCCCCACCACGCCGACCGAGGAGCCCACCATGACGAAGATCCGTAGGATCGAGCCCGACGAAGCGCCCATCGTACGCAAGATCGCGATGTCCGCTGTTTTGTCCTTCACCAACATGAAAAGCGAGGACACGATGTTGAAGGCGGCAACGAGGATGATGAGCGTAAGGATAAGGAACATCACGTTCCTTTCCACCTGGACCGCGGTGAAGAAGGAGTTGTTGCTCTGTGTCCAATCCACCAGGTTCACGGGCGCGCCCGCAAACATCCGGTGCAACGCCGCCGTGGTCGCTGCAACTCTATCCGGGTTGCGCACGAATACTTGGATCTGTGTGACAGCGTTCGGTGACTGGAAGAAGAGCTGTGCAGCGCTCAAGGGCAGGTATGCGAACGACGTATCGGCTTCGTTGAAGCCGACACGGAAGATCGCGACAACCTTGTACGATTTGATCCGCGGTACCGTCCCGAACGCAGTTGCCATCCCCTGCGGCGAGACCAGGGTCACACGACTGCCGATGCCCAGGCCGAAACGTTGCGCTAGGCCTACACCAACGGCAATCGCGTCAGGCCCGCGGAGGTTCACGAGTGAACCTTCCATGATATGCTGCGAAACGACCGTAAGCTTGGCCATGTCCGCGGGTGCTAGCCCGCGGACCTCGGCCCCCACTGCGCCGCCGCGATCTGTTGTCAACAGGCACTGCCCATCGACGACCGGCAACGCCGCCGTCACATCCGGCAGCTTTTCGATTCGGGTGGCGAGTGCCGTGTAGTCCCGGATGGGCGTTCCAGCAGCGTAGATCGCGACGTGGCCGTTGAGGCCAAGGATGCGCGCCAGGAGCTCGGAACGAAACCCGTTCATCACCGACATCACGATGATCAGAGTGGCTACGCCGAGCGCGATACCAACCAGCGAAATCCCCGCAATGATCGAAACGAAACGCTCACCGCGGCGGGCCCGCAGATAGCGGATCGCCACCATTCGCTCGAAGGCCAGAGACATCAGCTAAGAACGCGCGCCAGCGCCGAGTCCGGAGAAACCGTTGCCCGCTCACCGGTGGCGCGCCGCTTGAGTTCCACCTCTCCGGCAGCCGCGCTCCGCGGGCCGACGATGATCTGCCATGGATGCCCCATGAGATCGGCGTCGGCAAACTTGGCACCCGGACGGTCATCGCGGTCGTCCAGAAGCGCGTCCGCACCAAGCTTCGCATAAAGGGCCTCTGTCATCTTATCGCAGGCGGCATCGCCCGGCTTGAGATTGAGGATCCCCACCTTCCACGGCGCGACGGTATCGGGCCAGATGATCCCCGCCTCGTCGTGACTTGCCTCGATGATACCACCCACCAATCGCGATACCCCGATACCGTACGACCCCATGTGCGGGACGATCGGCTGCCCATTTGGTCCGGCCAGGGACAGCCCCATCGGCGCGGAATACTTCGTACCGAAGTAAAAGATATGCCCTACCTCAATACCGCGGCCGGAACGGCGGCGAGATTCCGCCAAGGCAGTGAATTCCGCGTGATCATGCTTTTCATCGGTCGCGGCATACATCGAGGTCATCTGCTTGAAGAAGCGCTCGAGATCCTCGGCATTGCCATATCGATAGTCGGCGCCAACCCAGTCGATCTCTTCGAAGCCGGCGTCATAGAAGACCTGGCTCTCGCCGGTCGGCGCCAGAACGATGAACTCATGGCTGAGATCGCCGCCGATGGGGCCCGAGTCGGCCTGCATTGGGATCGCTTTGAGGCCCATGCGTTGGAAGGTACGCATATAGGCGAGCATCATCGTGCGGTACGACACCACCGCTCCGGCGTAATCGATGTCGAAGCTATAGGCGTCCTTCATGAGGAACTCCCGCCCGCGCATCACGCCGAACCGCGGCCGCACCTCATCACGGAACTTCCATTGGATGTGATAGAGATTCTGCGGCAACTCGCGATAGGAACGGACCCCCTGGCGGAAAAGGTCGGTGATCATCTCCTCGTTCGTCGGCCCATAAAGCAGCTCGCGGTCATGCCGATCGCGGATCCTGAGCATCTCCGGTCCGTAGGCATCATAGCGGCCAGATTGGCGCCACAACTCCGCAGGCTGAATTGTCGGCATCAAGACCTCCTGCGCGCCGGCGGCGTCCTGTTCTTCGCGTACAATCTGTTCGATCTTGGCCAACGCTCGCAAGCCGGCGGGAAGCCATGCGTAGATGCCGGCCGCTGTCTGACGCACCAAGCCCGCCCGGAGCATCAGGCGGTGCGAAGCGATCTGAGCCTCCGCTGGTGTCTCACGAAGGGTAGGAACGAAGCCGTGGGAGAGTCGCATGCTGTCTGTCCATAGCGAAATGATGACTGTGTCGTCAGCAGCCGGCGGCCGATCGTTGGGCTACACCGTCGCCTGCCAACGTCCCTGACAGCGGCGTACAAGCGGATCACACGTGCTGCGGGGTCTCGCCGAGCGTGGTAGCCATCCCGCCGAGTTCTCGCAAGAAGCGAGACCGAGCGTCATCGGGGCGCTTCTCTGTCACGGTCACGAGCGTCTGGCCGCGGCCCCTCGCGGTACACAGCGGCACCAGGGCTCGCGCCATCAGGCACTCATCGTCGCGGCAGGCGCGGCCATTCCAGCCCCTTCGTTCCGGCATGTCACGCCGCCCGCCGGATCATCCGCTTCAAGGACGCCAGCCACG
>JAKALI010000734.1 GCA_021813195.1 Pseudomonadota bacterium | reverse complement strand
CATTGATCGGTTTCTGTGGGGCTTGAGCTGACTTCATTGTATTTTGCACCGCTCAATACGTGATACCTAGCGCTTATTTCGTATACGCCCATTGCGTCAGAGGGCGACTAGTGTGGCAGACGTTCCTTTGGCATCGTTATGCCGCTCCAGAATCTCGGTTTGGCGCAACTTTCCGCGGGCAACTGGTCCCACTTGCCCGCACGTTGTGCTAGGCGATTCACCTGAAACTGCCCTGCCGGGTAAGATCATCAATGTGAATTCGCGCCCAACAAGCATTTCGCGGCACGCTGTCCGGACTTCAGAACGGATAGGCGATCTTGGCCGTGTCAATCGTGATCCAGCGTAGATCGGTGAACTCAGCAATACCCGCATGTCCGCCGAAGCGACCATAACCGCTGGCCTTGATACCGCCGAACGGCATCTGCGCTTCATCGTGGACAGTGGGACCATTGATATGACACATGCCAGCGTCGATTCGTGCGGCGACCGAAAGCGCGCGGGAGATGTCGCAGCTAAAGACCGAGGACGTCAGACCATAGGCTGTGTCATTCGCCAGCCGCACGGCCTCATCATCGTCTCTGGCGCGGATAATGCATACGATTGGACCAAAGGATTCCTCGGAATAGATCATCATCTCGGACGTCGCCCCGTCCACGACCACCGCCGGCATAATCGCGCCGTCGGGAGCGCCAGCGCGGATCACCTTCGCACCCTTGGCGGAAGCATCAGCCGTCATTTCCTCGACCCGACGCACTGTCGCTTCGCTGACGACCGCACCCAAAACGACATCGGTGCGGCGCGGGTTGCCTGCTGGCAGAGCCTTGGCCCGCTCAGCAAAGCGTGCGACAAATGTATCCGCCACCGCCTCGTGAACGATGATCCGCTCCGTCGACATGCAGATCTGGCCCTGGTTCATAAAAGCACCGAAGATGGCGGCCTTGACCGCCTCGTCGAGATCCGCGTCGTCAAGAACCAGCAGCGGCGCCTTGCCGCCGAGTTCCAAAACGACAGGCTTCAACTCCCGTGCCGCTGCCTCGGCAATGATGCGGCCGACCTTTGTGGAGCCGGTGAAATTGATGCGCTTGACCGCAGGATGAGCAATAAGCGTACCAACTACTACTGATGCATCTGCCATGTCGTTAGTCACGACATTGACGACGCCCTCGGGCAACCCAGCATCCCGCATAGTCTCTCCGATCAGCCAATGGGTCGCCGGGCAGGTCTCTGAAGCCTTCAGCACGATCGTGTTGCCGCAAGCCAGAGGCGTTGCAATTGCGCGGACGCCAAGGATGACTGGTGCATTCCAGGGTGCGATACCGAGCACGACACCCGCCGGACGGCGCACGGACATCGCAACGCAGCCTGGCCGGTCCGAGGGAATGGTTTCGCCGGAGACCTGGGTCGTCAACGAGGCCGCTTCGCGCAGAACATCGGCAGCGAAATGCACGTTGAATCCGCCCCACGCCGCGGTCGCACCGATCTCGGCGGTCATCACATCGACGAATTTCTGCAGCCGGGATTCGAGCAGGTCGGCCGCCTTCAATAGGAGCTTGCGTCGCGCAGTCGGCGCCATTGCAGCCCAGGCCGGAAAGGCAGCGGCCGCGGCCTCCGCGGCGGCGATCGCATCCGTCTTCTGTGCTGCCGCAGCGCGTGTCGCGACCTCGCCCGTGACGGGATCGATGCGATCGAAGACCGCGTGACCGACTGCGTCCAAATTCTTGTTGTCGATCAAAAGCGTCGTTGTCAGCATGATTCCTCCCACCAACGTTCGTTTTTTCAAATATTGACCACCGCTACAGGCGCGGCAGATGCACATCGAGTACGACACAACGTTGCTCGTTGCGGATCGTATTAAACGCGCGCTCCAGGCGATCATCCAGTTCGTCGAGTGTCACCGCTGTCAAAGCCAAAGCGCCGCCCGCAGCGGCCGCGATCGCACCATAGTCAGGTTGCGGCTCGAAGCTCACATCGAGCTCCGGCGCAAGGCTAGCATAGCCTTCAGGATGCACCGCCAGGGCCGAGAGCTTCGGCGATTTCCAGCCCCCGTTGTTATAGATAACTGTCAGAAAAGGGGTCGCATAGCGCCTCGCCATCCAGTGCACGGTCGAGGGAAGCGAGAACATATAGGAGCCATCGCCGGTCAGTGCGACTACCGTTTTGTCTGGATTAGCCAACTTGGCACCGATCGCTGCTCCCCCATTCCAGCCCAACGAACCGCCTCCACTGGTGAACATCGTTCCGGGCTGCGTGGGAGCGAGATGGTCAAAGATCGTCGAATAGTTCGAGACACCTTCATTGATGACCACGCAGCAGGAGTCCAATCGCTGGCGTATGGCCGCCGTCAAAGCTTCCGGTGTCAGACCTTCTCCTCGCCGTTCTCGGTGGCTCAACTCGGCGCGCCTGAGATCATGCAATTCGCGCCACTGCGCATGGCGCTGCGTAACTTTTTCCTCGTCGATCTCCATTTGTCCCAGCGCGGCATTGATCTGTCGCAGCGCCGTTTCCGCGTCGGCGCCATATTGACGTATGGCGGGGATGTACCAGAGCGGCATCTGCTGCTTCAGCGGATCCACGTCGATGTGAAAGATTTTTGCGTCGGCGCGCGGTGCGCTGACGGCCGGAATCCAGGGCACATCACTGTCAACGACGAGAACCAAGTCGGCGTGCCGCAACGCTTCGTTCTGCCTTGCCTCATTCCACTGGTTGCCTTGATACAGCCAGTTGTCGTGCGGGAAGTTCACGTAGTTGGGTGCGGACTCGAGCACCCCGACCCCCAGCCGGTCACACAGCGCCACAAGCTCGCCCACGGCCTTAGTGTTGCGGCCGGCAAAGGAGGTCACAACGAGGGGAGCCTCCGCCTGCGAGAGGGCCGCAGCCAGCGCCGCCGCCGCCTCCACCGGCAGTGCAGCTGGCGCCACAGGCTGCCAATGAGACCGGGGGTGTGCGGCCGGTTGGACCCTACCCTCAAGAACCTCGCGTGCGGCGTTCAGATAAACCGGTCCCTTGGGATCGCTGCAGGCAAACTGCAGGGACCGGTATACCAGCAGCTGAATGTTTGCGGCGGCGCGAACCTCATTATCGTAGCGCACATAGCCGCGAACGCCGCCGCGCTGGTCGTGAACATCC
>JAKALI010000733.1:1154-3126 GCA_021813195.1 Pseudomonadota bacterium | reverse complement strand
ACTCAGGCCGCTTGTCGTCGCGGGCGCTGGCGCCGGGATCGACGAACTCGCGCACCACCTGCCAGCCCTTGCCGTCGCAATAGCGCCGGGCCTGTGCGAGCTGATCGGGAATCGAGATGTCGTTCTCGGCCTGACGGGTGGTGGAGACCCGGGCATAGATGGCGACGCGCTTGCTCATTGCGGCGGTTCCTGGTTGTAGTTGGCGGCAAGGTCCGCCAAATCGTCCAACAGCAGGGCGAAGACTTCAATCTCGACTTGCGTGACGGGTAAATCCTTGGGGATCAGCACCTTGGCGCGCATCCTGCCGATGTCACCATTGTCATTGGCCGGAGTAGGCAGGGGAATCGCGCTCTCATGGTCCGCCGGGTGGCTCATGACACTGCCCTCCCGCGAACTGTTCCCACCCTCCGGCGGGTGACAAAAGAGCGGCAGAGGGAGATGGGGGGAGCGAACCTATCCTTGGGGCAATCTCGGCGTCCCACAGCGGCAAGCCTAGCGATTATCACGCTGGACAGCGGGGCGGCCGTCCGCCTAAAGCAGGCCGGGCGCGAGACCGTGCGGGCCACCGCGTCCAGAATCCGTTTCACGCGCACCGGAACCTGGCTGGCTATGTTGCGCGCATCACTCATCGGCTCAGTCCGTGACAGTTGCCGTCGTCTCGGCACCGTTAATCGTCGTCATCGTCTTCATCGTCGTAGCCGATGCCTTCGCGATCCAGGATGTCCTCGACCCAGTCTTCGATTTCAGCGCGGCCTTCCTCGCCCGTGACTTCGTCAAGCTCGGTCTGCACGCGCTGTTCGATCCGCCGCTTCTCGAAATAATCGAGACCCTCGACTCCATCGATTTCGCGGCGGGCATAGGACATGCCATGCTGGATAAGGGTCTGGCGGCGGGCTGACTGCTGCTGGTCCCGCTGTATTTTCAGCCCTTGTTCTTCGAGTTCCCGAAGACTCGCGTCCAACTCGGCCTGGCAGTGCTCGTTGTAGCGGCGGTCACGGATGCCGATGGCAATCCGGACCAGCTCGCCCAGCGGCATCTCGCCAGCAGGCAGAGCCGACAGCTCTTGCTCGATTTCCACCAAAATCTCCGCCGTGAGCGCCGAACTGACGGACGTGCGATAGCACCATTTGTCGATGGCTTCCTTTTTGGCGGCGGTGATGTTATCGCGAAAGCGTTGTTTGCGGCGGGCCTCGTCCCACTCGCGCGCTTCCCGTGCCTTCCGCTGATCGAGCTCGCGCTGACGGGCATCCTGCTTTTCCTGGTCCGCGTGGCTGGCAGTGGCGGCGGCGCGCTGTTGTTCTGCTTCCTTGGCCTTGGCCCGGCGGTCCAGTTCGTCCTCGGTTTCCTGCAGTTGGCGCAGATCGATCCGGCGCTTCGTCATGGCGATCTCCTCGTCCAGTTGCCGTAACGGATCGGCGCCCATGAGTGTCGGGTCCGACAGGATTTCGAGCGGCATGATGCCAAGCTCGCCCTGCCGAGAACCATCGCGCCGTGGCGCAGCACCTACGCTGCCCTCCGCTCTAGGGTCCCTGGATGGGAGCCTGGTGCCGGCGGTTTCGGGCGCCTGCCGGGCTGTACGTTGTTCGAGGTAAGGCTGGCACGATTTGAGGTGTGCCCGCACTGCCTGTGCATTGGCGAATTCCCGCTGGCAGAAGTTGCAGGTCACCATGGCTCAGTCCTCGTCAGGCTCTTCCACGTCGTCGTCATCGGTCTCGTCCGCGCTGATACCGACGGCGGCCAGCTCCGCCAGCATCTCGTCGATCTGATCCCGAAGCCCCGTCAGGAACCCGACCAGTTCGATATTCAGCGCTTCAAGCTCTTGTTTGGTCATGGCTACCTCCCAGCCAACGGCGGACGCCCCGGCCGGGGCCGGTTCGCTGCGTACCAGTTCACGACGTCGGACTTGGCGAAAAGCCAAAGGCGCCCGGCTTTGAAGCGGGGCCTGAGCCCCACCTGGTTGATCCACCGGTAA
>JAKALI010000733.1:0-1144 GCA_021813195.1 Pseudomonadota bacterium | reverse complement strand
ACGGTCCGGCCCGAGATGCCGAACAGGCGGCAAAGATCGGCCGTGTCGAGAAGATCGTCCGGGCCCAGCTCCGAAAACGGCAGCGCCTGCGGCTCCATGTACGCCGTCCATCCGCCTCCAACTGCTGGGACTGGCAGCTTCCGATGGATTGGGGTCGGACTACTTTCCAGCGGGTTGTCGGTGCCGACGTACATGACCAAGAAACCTACTTATCATGCCTAATAAGACACATTAACTGATAAATGCTAGACCGGAGTCAAGGGCCCGTTAGAGGTACTGCCTAGGCGGAGCGTGGCACGGCACTCGTTGGGCAGCGTCTCGGGCTCCGATCCCAGATGCTGAACCTCTGTCCTTGGATTTATTCTGTTGCGCAATGTACATGTGAAGAGTATATAATCGCAAGACTTGATCCACATTCTCCTAGTACTCAAGCCGTATCACAAAACAAGCAGACGGTATCTGCGCGAGCAATGATTAGCTCGCGCTAATGAAATCTCTATATTCAACGGAGGTATTCAACGATGAAAAGTGCTAAAATAATAATTGCATGTATCGGGTTGGCGATCAGCCAGCTTGGTATCGTTGCCGACAGTGCCCATGCGGCTGACATCGCATACAGCTATGATTCTTTGGGCCGCCTGTCACAAGCACAGTACGGAAATACTACCGTAAAATACACCTACGATGCAGCCGGAAATCGTACTTCTGTAACGACGACCATAGGCGCCGCACAGAGCGGAGCCCTCCTCAAGTTGAAGGCAAAGAATTCTCGGATCGCTGCGAGGACGCAGGAAGATGTTCGTGCGTCAACATGGGCAGGTTCTCCAGCGCGCCGAGGCCATTGGCCTACCGATGTTGGTCGTAGGGCGCCCTGATGGCTGTTGAATAGCGGTTCGCTTACTCGCCGTGCCACCGATGGCCCGATCGAGGATGAGGTGGAACGTTGCTCAAACCAGCATCTTGAAAGGTAGCAGGATGTTAGAGCCAAGTCGCCTTCTCTGCATGATTTGGAAGCGCATTCCAACGCTCTTTGCTGTTTCAATCGCAATAATGGCCGCGACGTGCGTGGCATCGGGCGCGACGACTTTGCCGCCAGTTGTCAACAGGATTTCGGCGCCGCTCGTCGGCCCATCTGCGGCGTGGT
>JAKALI010000732.1 GCA_021813195.1 Pseudomonadota bacterium | reverse complement strand
GGCTTCTCGACGTAGATGTCTTTGCCGGCCGCCAATGCGTCGAGCACCATCTGCGCATGCCAATGTTCCGGTGTGGCGATCAAGACCGCGTCGATGTCCGGATCGGAGAGCAATTGCTTGTAATTGCGGTAGGCTTTCGGATGCGTGCCGGGCGCCTTCGAGGCCACAGCCACGGCGTGCTCGAGGTTCGGCTCATACACATCGCAGATCGCCACCACACGGATCGACGGGTCCTTCTGGAACACCGTCATCACGAACGTGCCACGGCTGCCGCTGCCGATCACGCCAAGGTGAATTTGGCTGGACGGCGCCGCCGTCATCGCCACAGAGCCGCTGCCCGCCAGCAAAAACGTTCTCCGGTCCATAAACCTCCGCAAAACCTTCGAGGTTTATCGTACAAGAAACCGATTCGGCTGGCGGCCGGTTGAGGCGGGCTAGAACGTGATGCGTGCGCTTACCTGCATCCGGCGGGCTTGCGTGCCATCGGGGAACCCGCCGTCAGCCGACCCAACCCCAAACGCCGCCGGCGTCGGCGTCAGTACTCCCTTGGCCTCCGTGAAGGCCTGCGTCGTCAGGCTCGTGGGGGACCAGGTGTTGGTGATGTTGAATGCCTCGAAGTTTAGCGAGAGATTGATTCGCTCCCAGGGCAGCGGGAGCATCTTCGTAAGCCGGAAGTCTTCCCGGTAGGTCGGGGGCGTGTACAAACTATTTACAGGCAAGAACGGCACTCGAGTGCTGCCCCCGAAACCGTTTAGAGACGAAGTCGACAACATCCCTGGCACGGGCGTGTCGGTGACGCGTATGGTTTCACTTCCCGTCGGCCGGCCGGCGGCGAGCGTCGTGATGCTGGAAAGCTCCCAATTGTTGGCGAAGTACTTCGCAAACGCGGTGTCGCTGTGCATCACCGTGGGAGTCCACACGAAGGAGTAAACGAGGCGGTGACGCTGGTCGAGAAGGCCGCTCCCTTTCTCGAAGGCATAGTTGCCGTTGTAGACCGAAGTAGGATAGCTGTAGAAAATCGCGCTCGTAGCGGCGCCCTGGCCGTCGTCGATCTCATGTGACCAGGTATAAGAGACCATCGAGGAAAAGCCATGGGAGAAACGCTTTTCAAACGAGACATCGAGAGCGTTGTAGAAGCTGCTGAGGCCGTTCGTTACGTCACTGATCGCGCCGTAACGCGTGTCGGGACGGGGGTTGAGGTAAACCGGCGTAGTATACGTGCCCACCTGAGCGCCGCTGGTGTTGTTGACTCTATACGTCATGAGCGGACCGAGCGGAGGCGCGTTCACGTCCGTCACACCATACAAGTTCACGCCGCGGCTCCAGATGCCGGATACCGACAACACCATATCCTTGCCAATCTGCCTTTCAAGAGTAAGTGTTGCCTGCTCCGAGTAGGGAGTCTTCAGGTTCGGCGAAGTGTATTCAAGAGCGGCGGCGGCAACCTTGGCCCCAGCCGGAGGCGAAGTGAGTGCGTTCGGAAAGACTGGTCCGGCGGCCAACTGGGCCTTGTTTGTCGCGCTAAGCGAGTCCGCGGTCTGGATGCGGCCATTGTTGGTGTACAGGTTGTCAACGAGGCCGCCGAGGTAGCGAGCGAAGAACGTGCCATAGCCGCCGCGGAGCACCGTCTTGTCATTCAGCCGGTAGTTGACGCCGAGGCGCGGCATCAGGTCGAGTGGGCCCGTCGAGATGTGCCCGGTTTGCGGATAGTCTGCGTTGAACACACTGGGCTGTTGAACGAAGGAACGTTCGTAGCGTGCTCCGAGCGTAAGCGTTAACCGGGTGTTGACTCGCCACTGATCTTCGAGGTAGACCCCCATCTCGCGGATCCAATAACTAACGAGTGGCGTGCCGAACGTCTGCGAGTAGCTCGTCCAATTCTTTGCGCCTGTGGTGTTGCCGCTGTAATCTTGGGCGAACAAAGTCGGTGTGAGGTACGTGTAGGAACCGAAGCGGTTGGACATGTAATCTACACCGTCAAAGGTGTTGACGAAGTTGCCGCCAAATTTGATAATGTGGCGGCCCTTGGTCCAGCTCAAGTCGTCGGCGAATTCGTTACGGGTTTCCATCGGCTCCACGCGGGGCAGGTAAGTGGCCGGGCCAAGCTGGACGCCACCGACCGAGACATCGAGATACCCCAGGCCGCTCCCGAGGCTGGCCTGGTTGAATCCGTCGGCTTGGCGGTCGGTATCGAGACCGTAGCGGAACGCACTCACAAAGTTCGCTGTCGGCACGTACGTCCAGGTTGCTTTGCCGTTGCGGACAATCACGCTGTCGTTGCCGTTTCCATTGATGGCAGAGCCGACCGTTGAGGATAGCCCGGTTTGGATTCCGTTCGGTGAATACCACCGGAGGAAGTTGAAACTCGCGCTGAAGGTATTCTTCTCGTTCAGGTTGTAGTCCATGCGGCCGAAGTACAGGTCGTTGTCATCGGTGCGCGGAACCTGGCCGTAGAACCTCGGCAGAAGGCTGTTGATCGCGGCGCATTGAGCCGGAGTGGCCGGTGCGCCGCAGCCAACGAAGGACTGTGTGGACGGATTCAGCACGCCCACCTTGACCTGGCTGTCGACCATCGGGAAGTTCCGGCGCGTAATGTCCGTACTCAGGAAGAAGAACAACTTATTCTTGACGATCGGGCCGCCGAGCGTGCCGCCGGTCTGAACGCGATGTTCGCTTGGATTGAACGATGCAAACGGGTCCCGCGCGTCGAATCCGGTGCTGCGGAAAAAGTAGAACGCTGAGCCGTGCAGTTCGTTGGTTCCGCTCTTGGTTACTGTATTGACGACGCCTCCCATCGCGCGACCGTACTCGGCCGAGAAATTCGCCGAGACGACCTGGAACTCTTGCACGGCGTCCAGTGAAATCTGCGATTGAATGCGGGTCCGGCCCGCGTTCTCGTCGTAAAACTGTTCGGTGTTGTCGTTGCCGTCGAGCAGGAAGGAATTGTTGCCGGCGACGCCGCGGAACGTGAGCAAGCCGAATGTGCCGTCATTGGTGACGCCAGGGGTGTTGAGGACAAACTGGTCGACCCGGCGGCCGTTGATCGGCAGATTCATAATGTCCCGGGAGCCGATAACCGTTGATACATCCACCTTCGTATCGTCGATAAGCTGCGCTGCCGCAGTTACCT
>JAKALI010000731.1 GCA_021813195.1 Pseudomonadota bacterium | reverse complement strand
TGCAACGGATTCTGGATGATGGTGCGCTGGAACTCGCCTGCGCCATTGAGCCCGGCCTGATAGTTACGGTGGCGCAGCCCACCAATATTCTCGATCGCCTTGCGAAGTCCCTCGGCACGATACAAGCAGCGCTGATGACCGTCGAGGTGATTATCGGATTTGACTGTGCCACGCGGACGGCCTATATGGAGCAACACGGCCTATCGGATGCCGTTTCATCTCTTTTCCGGAATCACCGCGTCGTCGGCTTTTCGACCCTCGGCGAGCAATTCAATACAATGCACATGAACAACTCTTTCACCTGTCTCGGAGTCGCCGCCAGAAATTAGGCACTGATTCATGCCAACAAACGCTGGTGACGAGCCCGATTGTGTACGTATCAAGAAGCGCCTCGCCAAAGCGCGAGAAAAAATAAAGGCGCTGCGCAAAACGGTCCGAGTTCTAATGGATCGTGTTGAACGGACAGTGGACAGTCAGAGTACGTCATTTTCTTGGTTTCAGGCCGCGGTCAAGCTCGAAGAGGCGATTAGTCACCGCACTGAGCAATACGAGAATCTCAACCTGCGGTTGTCGCGAGAGCTTGAATTCCGTCGTGAGATTGAGCTTGCCCTAAAGCAAGCGAAGCAACAAGCGGAAGTTGCCAACGAAAGCAAGACCAGATTCCTCGCTGCAGCTAGTCACGATCTGCGACAGCCGTTGAACTCGGCTGTGCTATTCCTCGAGTCAATTCGCGAAGAAATGATGGTTGCGCAGGATTCTGATTTGTTACGCCGCGCGCGCCTAGCGCTCGCGTCGTTAAACAACCTGCTGGGTACTCTTCTTGACGTCGCGCGACTGGATTCCGGGGGAATCAACCCGGATTTCTCAAATTTCCCAATTGCCGGGCTTCTCGAGCGCTTGGAGCCGGAATTCCAAGGTGTGGCTCGTGCTGCGCGAATCGAGCTGCGATTTGCGCCGTGCCGAGCATGGGTAAACACGGATTTGCGGCTGTTAGAGACGATATTGCGGAATTTTATAAGCAATGCAATTCGTTATACGTCGAAGGGACGGGTTTTGGTTGGCTGTCGACGCCTATCGGATGGACTGATGATAGGGGTCTTCGATACCGGGGTGGGAATCGATCGAGAATATCTTGGTGCGATATTTGAGCCGTACTATCAAGTTCCGAATCGCGGACGACGCGATGTTGTTGGAATCGGACTGGGTCTGTCGATCGTAAGTCGAATAGCTGAAAAATTGTCGTTGCGACGAATTGTTCGTTCCACTCCGAATAAGGGATCTCAATTCGGTATCGTGGTTCCATATGGGGATGCTTTGCCGGAGTCGGACGCGGACGCCGCATGGTCACTTACACCGCGCATCGCAGGAATCTCTCCTCCGCCGACGGTGGTCGTGATCGACGATAGCCCCGATGCCCTCGATGGAATGTCGGCAATATTGAAGAAGTGGGGCTGCCGGCCGGTGATCGCTGCGGCCCCAACGGATGCGGTGCTGCAGTTGATCGAGTCAGGACTCGCACCGGACATCATAATAAGCGACTACCACCTATCGGGGGGTCTAAAAGGTGACATCGCCATTGCTCAAATCCGCCGAGAGTTCGATCACGTACCCTTGACGCTGCTGGTAACAAGCGACCCAGACCCGGCATTACGCGAGCAGTTGCAGGTTCAGGGCTTTACCGTTCTCGACAAGCCGGTAAATATCGCGAAGCTCCGGGCGCTCGTTGCGCGTCTGGCGGATTAACGCGCGCGATATAGCGGTCCTATGCCTGGTTTGCCGAAATAGCGCGAATCGCCGTCCAAGAAGCGGCGTGCCTCGATTGCCGCCTCTGTTCGGTTCGATACGCGGAGTCTCCTCAAAACCATCGACACGTGGGCTTTCACTGTGATATCACTGATCTCGAGTTCACGTGCGATGCGCTTGTTGGACATACCGATGGCGATACACTGCAGGACTTGCAATTGCCTCGCGGTGAGTTGGATTGGGATCACCTCCGGGGGTGCGTGTCTTGCCGCTTTGCGGCGGCGCAGAGCGATCACCGCGGCCGCCGGCAGGTAGTTTCCGCCCGCCATGACGACACGGATGGCGTCCATGAGCACGTCTGTCGGGGCGGATTTGGGAACGTAACCGGTGGCGCCCGCCAGTATCACTTCGCTCATCATGTCGGGATCGTCATTCCCTGACACGACGATGATCGGCGTCAATATGGCGACCCGGCGGATGCTGCTCAGGCAAGATAGTCCAGATGCACCGGGGAGCGCGAGATCCAGAATGACCAAGTCGAAGTCTGCGTCAGTGGACACTTGCCGCGTCACGTCGTCTTGGCACGCTGCCTCGACGACGTCTACTGCGCCGCAGGCACGCGGTACCACAGCCCGTAAGGCATCGCGATAAAGAGGGTGATCGTCGGCGATCAGAACGCGCTTCGCGCGGTCGGTGACCATCTCGGAGACGGGATGCCGATTCATGATTCAAGTCCCCGTTATAGAGCATTCACAATCATACTAAAGTATCAAATTCGGACCGACAAAAGGGTCATGGGCGCCGTTCGTGGATCTACGAATACTCCGATCACTGCGATATTCATAAGAACCATTCAATCCGGCTCCGTGGGAATGGATCCGATCTAATCGGGAGTTCAGCCGCGATGGCGTGGGTGCCGAAGTTGGTAGGTAAGAGAAGATCCTCCGTCCAGCCGTCGTTGGAATCCTGGTTTGGTCCGGACTCGGCAAGGTAAATTACTTGGAGGGACATCGATGAAGTCCAAGATCTCGTATGCGGTTGCTGCGATTCTGAGTGGCGCCTCGCTCGGCGCGGTTGCGGCTACACCGGGGTCGGGAAGCGTCGCTTCGGCTGCGCCCACAGCAGCAGGCGGCAGCCAGGGAATGCTTGCGGAGATCACCGTTACCGCCCAGCGGCGAAAGCAAAATATACAAAACGTCCCCATCTCGATGCAGGCGCTGACGGCGCAGGCCCTTGCGCAACTCCACGTGTCGACCTTCGATGACTACATGAAGTATCTGCCCAACGTCTCCTCTGATGACAAGCGGTCTGGTCAAAATGAAATCTGCAGGCGTGGTCTTAGCGCAGGAGGTCAGCCGAGCCAAGGCAGCGGATCGACGCCTGTTTGGCC
>JAKALI010000730.1 GCA_021813195.1 Pseudomonadota bacterium | reverse complement strand
CTTCACTGTCAGTTCGAGCTTGCCACCGATCGCTTCGACATAGCCGCGGAGTGTCGAGAGATACATGTCCGCCTGGTTCTCGATCTTGGAAACTGACGGTTGCTTTATGTTCAGGGCGGCCGCGACATCTTCCTGGGCCTTGCCGGCGATCTGGCGAAGCTCGCGCAGCCCTTCGACCTCTTGTCGGAGTTCGTCATAACGCGCTTCGATCTGCTCCTGCTGGTCGCGGGGCAGGGACGCTATGACCTGATCGATGCTCCGTCCCATAGGATCATCCCTTCTTTACGGATTTCAGGTTTTCCAGATGGTCGGAAAACCGGCTGTCCGCCATGGCAATAAGCTGCTTGTAAAAGCGCTTCTGGCTACCGCCCGACTTGTCGCCCGCGACCAGAACGATGGCGTTCCTCTCAGGATTGAACGCGAAGGCTGCA
The DNA here is from genome assembly GCA_021813195.1 of Pseudomonadota bacterium. The sequence continues at coordinate 2,704 of JAKALI010000730.1, read as the reverse complement.
CGCCATTCCCCGTCCGCGGCAGAGAAACGCATTTCCTTCATATTGGTGTGTTTCGAGCCTTTGAGCGTGTCGACATAGGGGCGACCGAGCTGCGGGCCGAATTCGGCGAGCAGCTTCGCGACGGCCAGAAGTTCGGTCTGAACGCCGCGCTCGAAAGCCAGAAACTCCGCCTCGAAGATGTCGTGGAGCCTGACGTCCCAATTCATATAGCTTCCAAGCTATGCTCGGTCAAGGGTGATGAGGCCGGCATCAGTTGCCCCCTTCGGCGTCGCCGCGTATGCGAAGGAGGTCGCCGATGCTCCTTGACTTGATTTTGCAATGAGCCACCATGAAATCGGACGCCGGATTGGGTCTGTAGGTGTCCCTCGCACGGATCGGCCCATGTGGGAGCGGCATACCTTACGACTGCAAGTGGATTCCCAAACCCGCCATACTGCATTCGGTGGCAGGCAGTCATGCGGCTAGCTTTGGTATGGTTCTCTCCACCAATCGCAAGAATCGGGTGTTGCGAGCCCCCGCAACCAACTTCAGCGAACAAGATCAGCATGATACATGCCGCCCCACGGGGCGGCTTTTGCACTTCCGTCAACGCGGTGCTACAGCGATGGGAAGCAACGTGGAAGCATCGCGGCGAGGCGCAGTGGCAACGCGGTAGCTCAATCGAGCAGGCGGTAATGCACCTCCGTCGGGTTGCAGGCGGAACCGTTGATCGGGATCATGTCCTGCGGGCAAGTGGAAAGCACGATGACGCAGTCCATCGCCGCCCGGAGGATCACATAATCGCCGGGCTTGCAGAGCGGCTCGCCCCAGGTCACCCTGCCATCCGGTCCAATCGGAATGTTCATCCAAAGATTCAGTGGGCTTGGGCATTCGGACGCCTTCAGGCCGAGCTCGCCGAGGGCGGCGGCGAGGTTGTCGGTGCAGTTGTCGTGATGGCCTTCGCAGCCGAGCAGCGCGTAGCGGTGGCGGTCACAGGCCGCGATCACCGTGTCATGGCGGCCGGGAGAGGTATCCCGTTCCAGCGTCAGGATCGGCCGTCGGTGGTTGGTGACCAATGCGTCGCCCTCAGCCGGAAAGATGCTTTCGAGCGTGGCGTGCAGGTGCTCCATCGACATGAACTCGGTCATGTCAGCGGCGTTGAAGCACCAGGTATCGACCACCTGTTGCCCATGCGTGTTTATGATCTGGATCGCCTGCGCTTCGGACACGCGCACGGCGCGCCCGCGACGCGCCGGGACCACCTGAAGTTCTGCTTCCAATCTGAAACTCCGCTCTTGGGCTGCATTTCCTTCGTTCGGCCTACAGTCCCCGCCGGCATGGCTGGCGTCAATGAAAAGCCAAACTGAAGCGAGGGAACGGTGCCGCACGGGAGTGGCTGGCCCTTTGAATAGCCCCATGGTTCGTGGACGCCTTCTTCCCTAATTTTGAGGCAAGGAGGCCACGATGGGCAAAGGCAACTACAGCGACGAGTTCAAGCGGGACGCGGTCGCGCAGATCACGGAGCGGGGCTACCCCGTAGCAGAGGTGTCGCAGCGGCTGGGGGTGAGCCAGCATTCTCTTTACGCGTGGAAGCGGAAGTTCGCGAGGGTGTCGTCCGGCGAGGCTGAGAAGGATGCCGAGCTCCGGCGCCTGAAGCGGGAACTGACACGGGTGACGGAGGAGCGCGACATTGTATCGACCCAGTGAAAATCTGCTCATGCTACAAGGAGAGAGGTAGCGATGAGTGTGACGATGGACGACAGCATCAAGCGGTGGACGGCGAAGCGGAAGACGGCGCGGTTCACACAGCACAACGGCATCGGACGAGCGACAATTCGTCTTGTAACAGCCAAGAGACTAGGTGCTAACTTTTCAATTCATGAAAGAGCAAGACTGGTCGGCAGCACAAGTACAAGCTCGCAACAGGCATAGAGCGCCAGTCGTCAAGGAGTGCCTTGGAATGAAAAGATTATGCGCATTCTTGGCGCGGCATGCCGAGCCACTTTTGTATGTCTATACCCTACTGATGCTTCTTATCGTCGGCTGGGTTGGCGAAAGCCTTTACTACGACCGGTTCTTAGCACAAACTCGGAACACTGTCTCCGGCCAACTCGCGAATTTTTCCGGCTTGCTCACTCAGGCCCTGAACTTCGACGCGCAGCTCTTGATCGGCCTTGGCGCCCACATCCAAAACGAACCATCGTTTCAAAACGAACACTTCCAAGAGATGGCATCGGCTCTGGCGCGAGGGCGACCAGAGGTCGAACAGATTGCCTTCATTCGCAGGGACGCCGAACCGTATGTTTTCAGTGCCCAGAGCATCAACAGGGACCTGTCCGCAACTCAAAAACTTATCAGCAAAAGCATTGAGTTAGCCCATTGGACGTCGAGTGCTAATCGCCCCATCGCCCTAGGGCCCGATGCGCTTATCGAGGGCACCCCATATGTCTTCCTGAATGATCCGATCTATAAGGACGATCCGCAAACTGGTAAGTCAGAGTACCTGGGAACGATCGCGCTCACAGTCAATCTAAATAGCGTCTTTCTTCAGGCCGGTCTGTCGGACGCGGATCTCGGCCTCAAGCTCGCGGCCCGAAATGTGGGCAGCCAGGGTGTTGATTTCCGCTGAGAACTGACCCGGGTTTTCCATCGAGAATTGACCCGCCTTGTGGTTATGTTCTGCGGGTCAGGTCGGGGTCAAGGCATGGCTGGCCTCCTTCTTTTT
>JAKALI010000729.1 GCA_021813195.1 Pseudomonadota bacterium | reverse complement strand
AAATCACCGCAGACTGAACACGATGAAATCTCGCGGTAGGCGTTTTGCCCCGGCAGCCAGACTTCAATGTCGTAGGTCTTCTGCGAGGCGAACCCCATGTCACCCGTGCACAGCAACATCGTGCGGAAGGGCAGACCCAGCGCTTCGAGGATGCCTTCTGCGCAGGCCGTCATCCGTTCGTGCTCCGCGATCGAGGTCTCGGGCGTCGTGATGGAGACCAATTCCACTTTCGAGAACTGGTGCTGGCGGATCATGCCGCGGGTGTCTTTGCCTGCAGCGCCGGCCTCCGAGCGGAAGCAGGGAGTCCACGCCGTGAGCCGCATCGGCAAGGCGTCCTCTTCGAGAATCGTCTCGCGCACGACGTTGGTCAGCGATACTTCCGCCGTGGGAATGAGCCAGAAACCATTCGTGGTCTGGAACAGGTCCTCGGCGAACTTCGGTAAGTTGCCAGTACCGTAAGCCGCGTGGTCCTTGACCAGCAGCGGCGGATTCACCTCCACGTAGCCTCCGCGCTTCTCACTGACCGGTCCGGTGTGGCGGTCGAGCATGAAGGCGGCAATTGCGCGTTCCAAACGAGCAAGCGCGCCTTTCAGGAACACGAACCGCGCACCCGACACCTTGCCCGCGGTCTCGAAGTCCATGAGCCCCAGCGCTTCGCCGAGCTCGAAATGCTGCTTGGGCACGAAATCGAATGTCAGCGGTGTTCCAACCCTGCGCACCTCTTGGTTATCGTGTTCGTCCTTTCCGCAGGGGACATCCGCCCGCGGCAAATTTGGAATACTTGCGAGCGCCGCTTCGAGTTCGGCATCGATCTGCCGCTCGTCCTGCTCACCGCGCGCGATCGTCTCTTTCAGCGCGGCCACCTCGTCCATAAGCTTTTGCGCTGCAGCCTCATCCTTGGCGGCTTTTGCTTTGCCGATCTCCTTGGACGCCGCATTACGCCGCGCTTGAGCATCTTGCAGGCTCGAAAGGAGCTTTCGGCGCTTGTCATCCAGTTCCATCAATGCCGCCGACATAGGCTCCAGCCCGCGGCGGGCAAGTGCTGCGTCAAAGTCTGCGGCGTTGTCGCGTATCCACTTGATATCGTGCACGGGATGAGCCTCGTCAGCGATGATGATCCAACGAGGCTCTATAGGCGCGCGGGTTCACGTGGTCCAGGTGCCAGAACGTCCATTTTCGGGAAGCGCGCAGCCGGTTTTGAGGACCGCCCATCAGGATTTGGCGGCTGCGGCCTGTACGGCAGCGTTTTTCTTCTCCACCCGCTGCACGGCGTAAATCGTCAGCTCGTAGAGCAGCGTGGTGGGTAGCGCCATGATGAGCATGCTGATGGCGTCCGGTGGCGTTAGCACAGCAGCGACGGCAAAAATCGCGACGATCGCATAGCGGCGCCCTCTGCGCAGCGTATTGGAATCGACGAGGCCGGCACGGGCAAGCAGCGTGAGCACGACGGGTAACTGGAAACAGATTCCAAACCCGAAAATCAGCGTCATGATGAGAGAGAGATATTCCGACACCTTTGGCATAAGCTCGATGGTGGCTACCCCATCGGCACTCGTGGTTGCGGCCAACCCCATCGAAAACTTGATTAGGATCGGCATGGCGATGAAATAGACCACCGCCGCGCCCAACACGAAAAACACCGGGGTCGCGATCAAGTAGGGCAAAAACGCTCGCCGCTCATTCTTGTAGAGTCCGGGTGCAACGAATTTATAAATCTGCGTGGCGACCACAGGAAACGAAATGAAGGCCGCGCCGAACATGGCGAGCTTCAAGTGCGTAAAGATCTGCTCGAGGAAATGCGTCGCGATGAGGCGGACGTGATCCTGGCCAGATACCCAGACATAAGGCCAGACCAAGATGTCGTAGATATGGCGCGCGACAGCAAAGCAGACGAGGAAGGCGACGAAGAAGGCGGCCACAGACCAAATCAACCGCTGGCGCAGCTCGATCAGATGATCGATGAGCGGGGCCTTCGATGCCTCGATTTCTTCATAACCTTCGGGTTTGGCTTCGTCGGTGTCCTCATCCTTGCGGACCGTGACCTCCTGCATCACGTCACGCTCCCGGCTTCACGGTCGCGCTTTGGACCGGCGGCTCCAAATGCGCCAGGTTCGGGTGCGGCCGGCGCCTGCGGATTGTCGATGGATGTGGCAGCATCGCGAGCAGCCTCGTTTGCAGCATTCTTCCCCTTCTCGACGGATTGTTCGGCTTCACGCACGGTGCGGCGCACCTCATCGCGCACGCTGTCGAGCTCCTTGCGCAACTCCTCCATTTCGGCCTCGCGCATCGCGTCGTCGAAATACTGGCGAAACTCGTTCGCTTGGCGGCGCACCGCGCCCGCGTAGCGCCCGATCGTGCGCAGGAACACGGGCAGATCCTTGGGCCCCACGAGAATGAGGGTCACCACAGCCAGAATCAGAAGCTCGCTCCAGCTGATCTCAAACATCACTCTCGACCTCGGCCGCGCACACACTCACCATAGGCCCGCGGCGCAGACGTGTGAGCCTTGGCCCGGTACACGGACCATCACCCCGAGCGGGTCGTGTCGCGGCGAGCCTGGCTGGCGGACGCATCATGATCGATCGTGCGCGTCGAATCAGACTTCGATGGCGGCTCGTCGTCCTCGGCCATGCCTTTTTTGAAGCTCTTGATGCCTTTGGCTACATCACCCATGAGAGCAGAGATCTTGCCGCTCCCGAACAGGAGAACCACGACCAACAGCAAAATTAAGAGATGGGTTGCGGACAATCCCATGAAGGTGGTGCTCCTGTACGCGTGCGTGCGGCATCGCAAGTTCGATGCCAGTATCGCAAAGTCTTGATATGGGGGCAAGCGCCGGCCCCGTCCAGTGCCAAAGCAGCCCCGTCGCAATCTTGGGCTGGTCTTCCGCCCGAGGATTGCCTTGCGCGTGAGAGGGGATGGGGCAACCCTCCCGGCATCTTAACGATCACGCCACACCGTGTGAACCCGGGAATACGAGAGCGTGCTCGGGATCGATGAGCACGCCCACCTCGGTGCCGCGAAACGGCTGACGACCATCGCCGCCGCGCACCCGCAAGGGCTGATCGAAGCCTTCGACACTCACCTCGATCAGCACCGTATCCCCTAAAAATTTAACATCCCGAACCCGACCCT
>JAKALI010000728.1 GCA_021813195.1 Pseudomonadota bacterium | reverse complement strand
GCCGGTGCGAGATTTTCTTTTTGCCAAACAGCCACCATCGCTTTGATGTGACGCTCACCCAGATTGCGCGGATCGGGCAGCGTCTTGAATCCGGCCTTATGTTTGAGGTCGCGAAAAAACCGCCGCAGGAAGTCCGCCCGTTCTTGCCGCGTCTTGAATGACACCTCCTTGTGCCTGGCCGTGTGCTGCTTGTTGAAAAGATCGATCAAGAGTTCGAGCACCTTGAGCGGTGGCGTTTTACCGGTCGGGTGGCGAGCAAGGATTTCCTGTGCGCTTAGTCCGTTCCATTCCTGGCGGCGGCGCGGTTGATGGACGAGCGAGGTCGCCGTACGCGAGGTACGGGTGTGAACTGTTGCTTTGGACATGATGTCCTCCGTTGTCGACCGCCCGCCGCTCGAAAAGCGGGCGGGTCCAGCAAACGCGGAATCGAAGGGGTGTCGACCAGGGTGGCTGATTCCATCGCCACACCTGTCCAGTGGTCATTTCAATGCGCAGTGCGCGACCACGAGCGTCGCTGCGCTTACCCATAGATGCGCCAACCCCATGCGTGGGCGAGGGGCTAGCTCGGTCAATCTTAAAAATGGTTCTGTTGATCCGTCCCGCTTGTGCATTTCTGCGCCGCACGGGGTTGGGGACGCCGCCAGACCTCAAGGGTCATAGCAAGGCATCAGCGTCGAGATCGAGTCTCGCGCTCTAGGGGGATCAGTTCTTGGTAGCCGTTACCCCACCTGCATGGGTCCGCCCCTTACCGATAGTCCGGGGTGGTGCCAGGTGTTCAAGCCAAAACGCGCGGGGAGCCTAAGCAGGCAAGCACAGCCGCGCGCTGCGTGAAACGCGTGCTCAAAATGGGTGACGAGGAATAGTGGTCCGGCATCGGGCACCGGATAAGCCATCTGCTAAGGCCTGACGCTTTCTCGAGGAAAGTCAGCGGTGTGTTGCTGAAGAGTCAAAAGGCGAATTGCACTACGGGGAGTTTCACTGCGCAGCACGACCTCGAGGGTCGCGCCAAAACCGATTCAAGGATCGGACTTGCAAGGGCGGGTAACGACCGCGACGCCTTTTGGTTCCCGCGATGGGAACAGGGCAAGGAGCCTTTCGAGCATGATCAGTTGACCGCATTGCGCAGCGTGCGTCAAGCGCTTTCCGGCGGTTTCGTGTGGCGTCGGATAGGGTGCTTGATGCGCAATTATCTTCCGATAGGAGGCCGCAACGAGGCTATATGCGGGGTTGACGGGAGGAATAGTCGCCTCTGGTTCCCCATCTCGAGTTGACCGATGTAGCGCGCCCTTGACGTGTGCATTTCTGGTGTGACCGTAGTGATACGCGAAGACGCACCGATCTGCGGCGGCACCCGCCGGTGTGATTCTGGCTTGACCTGGATGACACTGTGGGCGCAATAGGCATCGATCTGGTGTCGAAATGCGGTCTGCACCGTGTGCGTTTCGCGTGGAGCGGCGGCATCGAATAGTCGATGCTGGTCGCATTCAATCGACCTGACCGGAGATGACATGGAAACGATCGTTAGAGCAGTAGATGTTGGATTTGGCAACACCAAGTACGTGACTGGTTGTACCGGCAACGAAATCCGTTGCACCACTTTCCCCTCGGTCGCTTATCCGAGCGCGCGTGACCTGTCTGCCATGCCGGCGGCTGAGCGACGTAAGACCGTCGCAGTACCGATCAACGGGCTGTTTTATGAAGTGGGACCGGAAGTGAACTTGGCCGCTGACACTTTCCGAGCGACCCAGATGCATGACCGCTACATTGAGACACCCGAGTACGCGGCACTGTTACGCGGCGCGCTCAACCTGATGAAAGTCAACACAATCGATTTGCTGGTGGTCGGGCTGCCGGTTGCAGCATTTGCCGCGAAGAAGGCGGCGCTGGAAAAGGCAATGACTGGCAAGCACGAGGTTGGCGGTGGCCGGACTGTGATGGTACGGAAGGCTCTTGCGGTGGCCCAGCCGCAAGGTGCGCTGGTCTACTACGCATCGCTGCATCAGAAACTCAAGGCGATCGAGAACGAGCAGAGCCTGATCATCGACCCCGGTGCGCGCACGTTCGATTGGCTGGTCACGCGAGGGATGCGCCTCGTTCAGAAAAAGAGCCACTCGATCAATCGTGGCATGTTCGACGTTCTGCAGGCGATCGCTACTGAGATCAGCGACGACATCGGCACGCCGTATCGGGACTTCGATGCAATTGATACGGCACTTCGCACCGGCAGGAATCCGGTGATTTATCAGAAGCCATACGACATGTCCCGCCTGATGCCCATTGCCCGGACGATCGCACAGCAGGCGGTTTCATCGATGATGCAGTGGATCGAGACGTCCTACGGCTTCCAGAACATTATCCTGGTCGGCGGCGGAGCATTCCTGTTCAAGAAGGCGGTCAAGGATGCGTTCCCGAAGCACAAGATTCACGAGATCAAGGACCCGATCTACGCCAACGTGAAAGGCTTCCAGATCGCCGGAATGAACTATGCCCGCAGCACGCTTGAAAAGGATGCGCGTGTCGACGCGGCGGAATCCAAAATGGATGGAGAGTCGATATGAACGATGGCATGTCGATTCCGCTAGAGCCTATCCGGCTGGTATTTGAGTTGGAGCGCGCCGACAATCCGCGTCTTTACGACGAGCTGATCCGGTTCAAGAAGGGTACCAAGCGGGTGAACCGGCTTCGGACTTTGGCGCAGGAAGGGTTGCTGACCCAGTACTGGCCGATAGGATTTGCCGGACACATGGCTGAAGCCAAGAGTGAAACGGCGCCTCGCGATAGGGGCGACGCTTCGATCACCAACCAGGTGTTCGACGAACCCATCACCGAATAGCGGTGGGACGTGGACGCCAAAGTGAATGGAAAGCGCCAAGGAAATTTTTTCCATGAATAGGAAAACCCGGCAGAAAAAATCGAGAGCCGTGAGCGCGTCCGAACTGGCGCAGATGGGGGTTTGCGAACGTCTGGTGGTTTTTGAACACCGATATGGCAAGCGCAGCACCGCATCTCGGCGCGCAGCGATCCGGCGCGGATTGAAAGAACACGACCGGTTTTACCGGGACGGAGTCCGGACGTCTGAAAAGAAAGGGCGCTGTTACATCGCGACGCTCACCTTCGGGCCGGGTCGTGAGGTCAC
>JAKALI010000727.1 GCA_021813195.1 Pseudomonadota bacterium | reverse complement strand
GGCCCGCGCGATACGGTCTTTGCCGGAAGCATCAATGGCGAGGGCCTTCTGGAGATCCGCGCCACGAAAGCCTTCGCGGAGAATACGATCTCCCGGATCATCAGACTTGTGGAGGAGGCGCAGGAGCGGAAAGGCGCCAGCCAGCGCTTTATCGAACGCTTCGGTGCCTGGTACAGCCCGGCTGTGCTCACGCTTGGCACCCTTATCGGCGTGCTGGCGCCAGCGCTGCTCGGTGACTGGCATACATGGCTCGTCAGAGCGACCATCTTCATCGTCGCCGCGGCGCCGTGTGCGCTGGTGATCTCCATACCCATTACGATGGTTGCGGCCCTAGGCACAGCGGCCAGACGCGGCGTGCTGATCAAGGGCGGCCTCTACATGGAGGAATTGGCCCGCATCACTGTTGTCGCACTCGACAAGACGGGAACGGTAACGGTGGGGAAGCCTGACGTCTCCGATGTCATTTTTCTGCAAGCCGCACCCGGTGTCAGGGATCAGACCGCACTTCTCGCGGTAGCGGCCGGCATCGAGGCGCGCAGCGAGCATCCGCTGGCGCGGGCGATTGTGCATCACGCCCGGAAGCTCGGTATTGAGCCGGTCGAGATGGACGAGTTTCGCGCGCTGACAGGAGCCGGCGCCTCGGCGCGCTTCGCCGGCGGGTCCGTGTTCGTCGGAAATCCGAGATTCTTCCGGGAGAGGCTTGGACCGAAATTAGGCGCCGTGGACGATCTGGTCGAGCGTCTGGAGCAGGAAGCCAAGACCGTCGTCCTTATCGGAAATCAAGCAGGCACGTGGGGCATCATAGCCCTCCGCGACACGATCCGCGCCGATGCTGCTCAGGCGATCGCGGCGCTCCGGTCTGCGGGTATCGGGCGGGTAATCATGCTCACCGGCGACAACGAGCGGTCGGCCCGCGCGATCGCGCACGACGTTGGCATTGACGAGGTCCACGCCGGACTGACGCCGGAGGGCAAGGTCGAGAAGGTGCGGGAGTTGGCCGGCATCTACCGGCACGTCGCCATGGTTGGCGATGGCGTCAATGATGCTCCGGCACTGGCGGCAGCGAATGTCGGGATTGCCATGGGCGCGGCAGGAACGGACGTGGCGCTGGAGACCGCGGACGTGGCTCTGATGGCCGATGACCTCCTGAAGCTATCGGAAGCAAACGGCCTGGCGAGGAAGGCGCAGGCTATCACTCACCAAAACCTCGCGCTCTCAACGGTGCTAATTGGCGGCCTCATCGCCGGCGCCCTTTCCGGCCTCCTATCGCTCCCCATCGTTGTCGTTGCACATGAATTGAGCGAATTGGCGGTGATCGTCAACGGCCTGCGAATGCTGCGGACGCGGACATAATTGTTCATCGGCTGCATTGACGTGAGTCAACATGATCGGGGCATATGTGCACGAATATACCAAGGGCCACCAATTGAAGGAGGACGACAATGCGCAGATTTTATCGCGCTGATATGGCCGCGATCGTGACCGCGGTCACCTGGGCAGCGATCCCAGCGAGTGCCCAACCCCACGACCCCTACGGCCCTGGAATGATGGGCGGCTACGGCATGATGCATGGTTATGGCTATGGCTACGGTCCGGGCATGATGTACGGACCGTATGGTGACTACAGCAACTACGATTCTCGCTATTACCGCGGCGATCGCTACTACAATCCGCGCCGTGGTTGGTATCGGCACCACCATCGGCACTACGTGTGTTTCGGCTTGCAATATTGGCTCTGACGCACTTTTGATGGCGCTCAGGATTGAAATCCGATGACCCGGGCCTGAAGCAGATCGATTTTTCCTCTGCCGTACATTTGACGCTTCACGAGTTTCAACTTGGTGATCTGACCCTCTGTCTGGCCGTTCGACCATGGCGACGTGATCGCGGCCGCGACGGCGGCGCAATCTTTGGTGACGCCACTGGCGAACGAGGCTACGAGGCTTGAACCGGCGCGTTCCAGCCAGGGATCGAGATCAGCCAACGATTTCTTGCGGATCATCGCCTGGAACGCGGCGATGATCTCGCGCGCTGCGACCAGCGACGGGGCGCCGCGCTCGATCGCAGCGACTGTCACGGTTTCGGATTTGGTGAGATCATCTCGGCCGATCGTCAGAAGCCTCGCGATCGTTCGCGCCGACGGCGCACGGCTCAAGGCTTCGCCATCGACCTTTTCCGCACGCCGTCGGCGTCCGGCCCATTCGCCGACCACTCGCAGGCAGCCACGAAAGCCTTGGGCTTTGAGTTGTCGCCACAACTCCGAGCCATTGCGACGACCGACCGCCCATTGCGCGTCGAGCCAGGGCAGATAAAGCTCCAACGAACTCTCGCGGACGCGAAAGACGTCCGAACGTTGGCCGCACAGGACTTTTCGAACCAAGCCGCGGCTGCATCCGGTACGGCGCACGATCTCCTTGATCGGAATTCCGTCGTTGGCCAACCGGAGAATGACGGAGTTTTCTTCCTCGCGGCGAAGAAATCCATTGTACTGGATCCGCTCAGCGGCAGTGAGGAGGTCGGGATTGATCGTCGCGGCGCCAATGGCGACTCGGATCTGACGCATCGATTTGCGCACCGCGTCCAGGAAGGCGCGGCTGGCGTTCTCCATCAAATGCCAGCGGTCGGCCACTTGGGCGGCTTGAGGCAGAGCCTTGGCCGCCGCCAGCGCGTAACCGCCGCCGCGGTCGCGAGCGACGACGGAAATTTGCGGCTGCTTGGAAAGCCATTCCTGGGCAGTCGCCGGTTCGCGGTCGGGGAGCAAGGCGATGGTCTTGCGTCGCTCCAAGTCGCAAATGATTGTTCCGTAACGCTGGTTGCGACGCCAGGCCCAGTCGTCGATGCCAATCACCGTTGGAGCGACGAAGCGCGGGCTTCCGCGCCGTCGCACGACGCGCAGCAACGTGTCGTTGCTCACCGGCAGCGTAAGCGGTGTTTTCAGGCCACGGCTTTGAAGGCCTGCGGAGCGGCGTAGGCCCACGGGAGCAGATCGTCGATGGCGGTGTTGAGATGGCCATTGACGATTTTGGCGAGGACGTCGGCAAGGTAAGTGTAGGGATCGACCCCGCTTAACTTGCAATTCTCGATCAGCGTGGCGATCACGGCCCAGTTGTCGCCGCCGCCGTCCGAGCCAGCGAAG
>JAKALI010000726.1 GCA_021813195.1 Pseudomonadota bacterium | reverse complement strand
CGCCGGGAGGGAAAATCTGCGCCGCATCTCCGACGCCCCCACCCCGGCCACCGCTCCCCGCCCCGCGTCTGGAGACGCTGATCAGACACCCCTCGCGATCGGGGCGGGATGAACGGAATATAATCCAAGTCAACCCGGCAGGTCAATAGTCCTAGGATGAAAAAAAATCCATTATCCCCGAGGCCGAGCGGAACGCGCTGCCAGTAGCCCGCATGAGCGGAGACCGTATGTCCTTCCCTGAATGAGGCGACTCACCCTCGATGCGGTTTGCGAGGGTTGCCCGGATGGGCCGGGTAGAGCCTCAATGCAAGGAGGGCGAGTCGTGAGGGATCATAGCGAAGCCTTCGTGGCTTTTGATACGTCGAAATTGCGTAATGCGGTAGCGATTGCGGACGGCGGGCGGACGGGCGAGGTTCGCTTTCTCGGCGAGATCGAGAATACGGCGGCGGCGACGGCCAAGCTGGTGAGCAAGCTCGCGGCCAAGTATCGGCGGCTGACGTTTTGCTACGAAGCCGGGCCGACCGGCTACGGCCTCCACCGTCTGATCGAGAGCCTCGGTCACGATTGCATGGTGGTGGCGCCGTCGCTCATTCCGAAGAAAGCGGGCGATCGGGTGAAGACCAACCGGCGCGATGCGCTCGGACTGGTCAAGTTGCTGCGCGCCGGCGAGCTCACCGCGGTCTGGGTTCCCGACGCGCGGCACGAGGCGATGCGGGATCTCACCCGCGCGCGCGAGGCCGCGGTCGAGGATCTGCAGTCCAAGCGCCGGCAGGCATTGTCGTTACTGTTGCGGCTCGGACGGCACTATCCAGGCAAGCGAACATGGACGCAGGCCCATCTGCACTGGCTGGCGAGCCAGAAGCTCGATCATGCCGAGCAGCGCATCGCGTTCGAGGAGATGTTGCTGGCGGTGCGCCAGGCGCAAGAGCGCGTCGCACGGCTGGAGCAGGCGATCCGCGCGGCGGTGCCGGACTGGTCGCTGGCGCCGGTGGTAACCGCGCTGATGGCGCTGCGCGGCCTCGACTTCGTGTCGGCCAGCGCTTTCCTGGCCGAGATCGGTGACCTCACACGCTTTCAAACCGCGCGCGAACTGATGGGGTATCTCGGCCTGGTGCCGTCCGAGCATTCGACCGGAGACAAGGTCAAGCGTTCTGGCATCACCAAGGCGGGCAACCGGCGGGCGCGGCGCATTCTCGTCGAGTGCTCCTGGAGCTACCGGCATCCGCCGCGGGTCGGCAAGGACAAGCTGGCCAGGGTTGCCGCCACGCCGCGCGCCGTTCAGGAGATCGCCTGGAAGGCGCAGTCGCGCTTGAGCGCGCGCTACCGGGCGCTGACCCGAAGGGGCAAGCGGCCAACCGTCGTCGTCACCGCCATCGCGCGCGAATTGTCGGGCTTCATCTGGGCGGTCAACCGCGAAATTGTCACGCCGCACACCTTGGCTATGTGAGGCGGCATCAAGACCTGTCACAGGGAGCCTGCGCCGGGGCAGCGGTCCGGCATAAGACAGACATCGTGCAATGGCGGGGGCGAAGCCACGGCAGGGGAACTCCCGATTTCGCTTTGTGGCCGGTCGAAAGATCGACGCCCGCGCGAAGACAGGGACAGCCCCGGACGAATATTCGGAACTGCGGTTCAAATCCGCGAATCAGAGCTTGATCACCGACGTCTCAAGGCTTCGCCCCTACCCTTGCACGATCATCGTTCCGACGCACTCCAGCGAATCCCGCATGGAGATGCCGCCCTGTGCTCCTTCGACTTGACGAAGGACATCAGAGCGAAACCCATCGCCTTGCGATTTTGCTAAGCTGCGCCAATGGTCAGGTATCGGCGCAACTTCATCGCGGGCGGAAGCTTCTTCTTTACCGTCAATCTGGCTGAACGGCGGCTGCGGCTGTTGACCGAGAACATTGATGCCTTAAGGACCGCCTTTCGCGATACGCGGGTGGCGCACCCATTTACGATCGAGGCTATCGTTGTTTTGCCCGATCATCTGCATGCGATCTGGACGCTACCGGAAAATGATCACGATTTTGCGACCCGCTGGCGGCTGATCAAGTCAGGGTTCTCGCGCGTCTTGCCGACAGGCGAGCGGATATCCGAGAGCCGCGATAGCAAAGGCGAGCGCGGGATCTGGCAGAGGCGCTACTGGGAGCACACCTTGCGCGACGAACGCGACCTCGCGTGCCACATGGATTACATTCATTTCAACCCGGTGAAGCATGGGTATGTCGCGCGAGTCGCCGATTGGCCGTATTCTTCTTTTCACCGGATGGTGCGAATGGGCATATATCCGCCCGATTGGGCAGGCGATGCCAAGGATGAGGGAATAAATTTCGGCGAATGATCGTAGTTATCGTCATCGTCGTAGGATGGGTTGAGCAAAGAGCGAAACCCATCATGTTGATCGCCGGGAAGTGATGGGTTTCGCAAGGGCTCAACCCATCCTACGGGCTACTACGGGCTACGGGCTCTCAGGATGAGGCGGAGAGGTCACAGCGCCTTATTACTCTCCTTTACCTTCTCCGCATCGAGATAGACCTCCCCACCCATCTCCTTGAACCTCTCCGACATCTCGCGCATGCCTCTCTCGGCCTCATCCTTCGAGACGCCCGGCTTCGCTGAAGCTACGCCGGGCTCCTCAGGATGAGGGGAGAGGCCGATGCGCGAGGCGTCCGGATAAAGCGCGGCCTTCTCATTATCGCTCAGGCCCGCCGCATACTCCCGTACATCGGCGGTGATCTTCATCGAGCAGAACTTCGGGCCGCACATGGAGCAGAAATGCGCCAGTTTGTGCGCTTCCTTGGGCAGCGTCTCGTCGTGCATGTCGCGCGCGCTGTCGGGGTCCAATGACAGATTGAACTGATCCATCCAGCGGAATTCGAAGCGCGCGCGCGAGAGCGCGTCGTCGCGCAGTTGCGCGGCCGGGTGGCCCTTGGCCAGATCGGCCGCGTGCGCGGCGATCTTGTAGGCGATGACGCCGTCCTTCACGTCGTTGCGGTCGGGCAGGCCGAGATGCTCCTTTGGCGTGACGTAGCAGAGCATGGCGCAGCCGAACCAGCCGATCATGGCGGCGCCGATCGCGCTCGTGATGTGGTCGTAGCCGGGCGCGATGTCGGTCGTCAGCGGCCCGAGCGTGTAGAACGGC
>JAKALI010000725.1 GCA_021813195.1 Pseudomonadota bacterium | reverse complement strand
CTTATGTGCCACCAACGACCGGGCCGGGCTTTGTCCCGCCAGGCCAGGGGGGAGCGCCCTCTGCGTCAACCGGCGCCAATCATCCTCAGGGCGGCACGACTTCAAATTGGCAGCAACAGCAGACGCATGTTCCACCGCTGCCGCCAGGCTCGTCGGACTTCAAACCGCCTGTGGCGGGGCCTGGCTATGTTCCACCCGGGACAACCGCGAATTCACAACCGTCGTCCCAGCCTCAGCCCGCGCCCAAACACAAGACCGGACCCGCGCCGTCATCGTCTGGTTCATCCGGGTTTAAGGCTCCGAGTACAGGACCGGGCTATCAGCCGCCGCCGGGCGGGTGATCGCTCGGCCCTTGCATGTGCGCGAGGCGCCACGCGGGCGGGTACATCGCACTTCGTGGATCGAAAACCTGGCAGTAAGGCAGACTTGGTGCCTGCGCCTATCCCGGCAACAGCGCGCACAGGCGATCAGCTATCGTGCTTCTTGTTCTGGGGCTCGCCGGATTGTGTAACCCCACCGCTCTTCAGTTCCGACGGCAGATGGGCACCCTCATTCGTGCCGTCATATCCTCCGACTGGTCGCCCGAGCTCCTGATCCGACATGGCCTCGGAAAACGAGTCGATGATTTTGCAGATGTAAGACGTCGCGACGGCAATCACCGCCGAAGCGAGAACGGCGCCGATTGCGAAGTAGATGGATCGTCCCATGATTTCGCCCTTGTCGGTTCGTAACGTCACATGGTCTTGGTTCGTAACATCATACGTCGTCGGTTCCGATTTCATGCCCGCCCCGAAAACCGCTGTGTATCCGCCCACGAGGCCGAGTTTTGCCCTCTAACGTGACGTGACGATGGAGCCGTGGCGGATACGGTATCTTGTGAGGGCGAGAGTGACCGGCCGGGCAATTCTTCGGCTCAAAGATCGCCGGGCGTGAGGCCGGTATGCTTGGCGATTTTCGCCAGCATCTTTGAACCGATTTCCTCGCCATCATGGAACGCGAAGACGTAATCTGGCCAGCCCTCGCGGCTCAGCGTCCGGTGCGACCCCGTTTGTCGTTTGATGGTTCAGCCGATGCGACGAAGAGCACGAAGAACGCGGGACGCCCTGGTGGACGGCCATTGGCTCACGCGGCAAACAACTCGCGCGCCTCTGGCGGCACCGCCTCGCCATGCTCCAGCCGGTCGGCAATGACGCGGAAGGCGAGCGCTTCGGTCTTGGCGCGAGCCTCTTCGGCCGTGGCCCCATAGGCGAGCACGCCGGGCAGCGTCGGCACTTCACCGATCCAGCGGCCGTCATCCTCGCGCTCGATCTCAATCCGCATAGGGGGCACTCCAAGACCAGACGTGGCAGATTTAGCGACCCGCATCGCTGCCGTCCAGTTAATGGCGCCTCCGAAATGGCTTGTTTTGATTCCCCCGAGATTCCCCGAAGAAGTTCACACCCTCACGCCGTAACCGGAGGTAGCATCAACATACTGTTTTTATTGATGGAATTTGGAGCGGGCGAGGCGAATCGAACGCCCGACCCTAATCTTGGCAAGTGTATGGCCAGCCTTCCGCTGGCGTCCATCTAGGATTAACCGTCTTAGTAATACCAACCTCACATGGGGAGGTTTGGGTCAAGGGGGAAGTTCAAGCGCGCATAGATAAATCTCCAGTGGCTGTTTCGGTATCCAAGGTCTGAGCCCGATTGCATGACGCGGCCCGTTTCCGAGCACGATCAACCTCACATACGGTCGCCGTTCGCGACGGCTGCACCAAGTTCCCGCTTGCGGCGGGCAAGGGCTCAGGAAGACGATTCCATTCTGCATTACGGCGTTTTAGGCCATGGTTGGTATCGGTTCGTCCGCCTGGATCCGCCAGAACTGATCAGGTCCTGGTAGAGTACGGAATTCGGTCAGTGTTTGTTATGCTGTCTTCATTACGGCACCTTCAATCACGACGCCGGCGGTCACATATTTCCACAGCGCGACGAGCAGCTTTCGCGCCATCGCAACGATCGTCGTCTTTTTGAATCGGCCGCCATTGTGTTTGACGCGTTCCTCGAACCACAGGGTGAGCGCTGACTGTGGCTGATGACGTACCCATAGCCAGGCGAGTTGGATCAAGGTTGTGCGCAGGCGTGGATTGCCGGATTTGGACACGCCTTGTTCGCGATCAATTTTTCCGCTCTGCCAAGGTGTCGGCGCCAAGCCAGCATAAGCGGCGACCTGGCGTCGGTTGTCGAAGTGTCGGAACAGTCCTTCCGACCACAGGACGGCGGCGAACTCAGGTCCGATTCCCTTAATGTTGAACAACATTGCCGCTGGTGCTGGCATGTCCGTTTCTTGCGTGGCAACCAGCGCATCGCGCTCACTCTCAACCGCTTTGATCTGCGTGAGCAACAGTTCCAGCCGATCCAGTTCACGGCGAATCTGTGCCTTCAAATACTCCGGCAACAGCCGACCATCGCCGGTCTGGAGCTCTTCCAGCCGCGTTCGCCGATTGCGGCGCAGCGGCTCGTAGCCGGATATCCCCTGCGCGAACAGCAGTCCTTTGAGGCGATTTACGTGTTTGATCTGTTCAGCGATCAGAACCTTGCGCTCGCGGCAGAGGCGACGGCGGTCTTCCTCCTTGGGTGTGGGGGCCTTGACCATCGCACAGACGCGCGGTTCGTCGCGCTTGTACGCCAGCAGCGCGCGAACCAGCGATTCGCCGTCGATCTTGTCGGTCTTCGCCCGTCGGCGCCGGCGTGATGTCGCGATCGAGGCCGGATCGACGACATGGCTTTCAATTCCCTCGTTCTGCAGGACCCTGTGGATCCAGAAGCCGTCGAGCCCGGCCTCTTGGATGACAAGAATCTGAAAGCTCTTTCCCGTTCGTGCCCGGGCTTTCTCCCGTAGTTGCGCAAAGCGCTGTAGCATCCCGGCAATATCGCCGCCGCGCACCGAGTGCTTCGACATTTTCTCGCCGCTGCCCGGCGACAACGACGTAATCAGCCACGTCGATCGACTGAGTTCCAATGAGACGAAAATTGCGCCAAGATCGGTACGGATAGCGCTCGGTGCTTCGGGTTGGTTCGCAATCTGCATGGTTGTCTCCTGAGCGGGTGGTTTGAACGACCTCACTCTGCCAAAGTGCTGGTCGCTATCCACTCCCCATGGGATCTGCATAGCTGATC
>JAKALI010000724.1 GCA_021813195.1 Pseudomonadota bacterium | reverse complement strand
CGAAGGCCTGTCGGTGTTCCTGCTCGACATCCGCGACTGCCGCGGCAAGGGCTTGGAGATCAAACCGCTGCCGGCGATGGTCAACCACAACGCCACCGAAGTGTTCTTCGACGGCGCGCGCGTGCCGGCGGAAAACCTGATCGGCGAAGAGGGCAAGGGCTTCAAGTACATCCTCGACGGCATGAACGCCGAGCGCATCCTCGTTTCGTGCGAAGCGCTCGGCGATGCGCGCTGGTTTACGCAGAAGGCGGTGGCCTACGCCAAGGATCGCGTGGTGTTCGACCGGCCGATCGGGCAGAACCAGGGCGTGCAGTTTCCGATCGCCCGCGCCTACGCGGAAACACAGGCGGCGGACCTGATGCTGCGCAAAGCCGCCGCCCTGTTCCAGGCCGGCCTGCCCTGCGGCGACGAAGCCAACATGGGCAAGCTGCTCGCCTCGGAAGCGGCCTGGCACGCAGGCGAGGCCTGCATGCAGACCCACGGCGGCTTCGGCTACGCACGCGAATACGACGTCGAGCGCAAGTGGCGCGAGACCCGCCTGTTTCAGATCGCGCCGATTTCGACCAACCTCGTGCTTTCCTACATCGGCGAGCACATCCTCGGCATGCCGCGCTCGTATTGAAAGCTCGCCTGCGCCGCGACGGGGATGGCTGAATCCGAATTACTCGCCGTAGAGGTAGAGCACAAAAGAGTTGAGCAGATATACGCTCAGCAGGCCGATGCTGATCCATCCGATCGCGCCCAAGATCCGCGTCCGCGGACGGTAAAGCAGCCCTATGATGACGATGCCTGTCATCACGACGGCAGACAGCGCTGAAAGCGCGTGAAGCGAAGAGACTGCTGTTAGCAGCGGGCCTTTGGCGAAAAACAGGTCGTCCACGGCCAGAATGACGATGTTGAACAAATTGCTTCCCAACAGATTGCCGATTGCCATGTCCAGCGCGCCAATGCGCAGCGCGGCCACGGTGACGGCCAATTCCGGCAAGGAAGTTGCCGCCGCGACAAATAGGGTACCGACAAATGTCTTGTGCCAACCCATGGCTGCAGCCAATTGGACGCCGATAAACGACAGCCAGATACCAGCCGCGACGATCACAATCGCTGCGGCGATGTACCGGGCGATCGCAGTCCGTAGTGTGAGTTTCGGGTATCGGCCTGCAACCGTCTCGACGAATTCCCGTGTCTGATCGCGTTCGTAGATAAACACAGCGCGCACGGCAATACCGTAGAGGACTACGACAATTGGCGTGAAGGCACCGACGTGCCGGATCGCGAGCGCTGCAGCTTTGTCGCCGAGCAGCACATTCAGCCCGGCGAACCCGATCAGTACTATGCCGAAACCTGCGGAAAGGACATGGCCCTGGTTTGCGCGGCGATAGACTGATTCGCCGCGATGCAGAAAATCAAGCACCACCAGAATCGCAAGGTTGAACACGCAACTACCGAGCACGTCGCCAACCGCGATGTTGGGCGCGTTGGCAATAGTGACGGAGCTGATGCCGGTCGCCAACTCTGGCAGCGAAGTCACCGTGGCGAGCAGCATCAAACCGATCCAGTTTCCGGACAGTCCGGTCTTGTCCGCTATCACGTCGGCGTAACGGGACAATTTGGTCCCGGCGACAGCGATCAACACCCCACACACGCCCAACTGCAACCACACTAGCGCGACACCGTTCATCGCAACCGAAATACGCGAGGTTCCGGCGCGGGTGAGTCGTGGCTCCCTGCGGCGCTCACTTCACCAGCGTGACCGGTATTTTCGCCAGATGAATAACCTTCATCGCAACGGATCCGAGCAACAGGCCGCCGATCGGGCCGAGCCCGCGCGTTCCCATGACGATCGAATCACACTTCAGCTGGCGCACTACCCGCGCGATCGCAGGGGCAATATCCCCATAGCTTATGTGGACCGTGTGCTGAACGCGCGCGCGCCGCAACCGCGCCACCGCCGGCTTGAGGATCGCCTCCGCGCGTCGTGTCGTTAGCTCGCGGTTCGACGCGACAGCCAGGTACTCACGCTCGGTGCGGTAGGTATCCGGGAGGAGTTGGACATTGAGCAAGTGCACTTGAGCACGAATACGCTTTGCTTGCGTGATCGCGTAGTCTGCTGCACGCAGAGCGGTCTTCGATCCATCTATCGGCACAAGAATCGCATTCATTGGGGAACTCCTTCGATAACGGTGGGAATGATTCGATTCGAGTGCGGGCCTTCTCGGCGCACTCCATTGACCTACCCCTTCTCCGCGGCGAGCGCGAACCGGACCAGCTCGGAAACGTTGCGTGCTTCGAGTTTGGCCATCAGGCGGGCCTTGTGCACCTCGACCGTACGCGCGCTGATGTTGAGCGAGGCTGCGATTTCCTTCGCATGCAGTCCTTTGCCGACCAGTTCCAGGACTTCGCGCTCGCGCTGCGTCAGCTTCGCCAGCCGCAATGTCTGGTCGTTGCCGGTTTCCGCGCTCTGAATGCGCTTGGACTCCCGCTCGAAGCCCTTTTCGATCGCCAGCCGCAGCTCCGCTTCATCGAACGGCTTTTCGATGAAATCGACCGCTTCCGATTGGAATGCGGCACGGGCCGATTTCACGTCCCCGTGTCCGGTGATGATCACAAAGGGCAGTTTCTTCCCTCTCGCACGCAGGTCTGCCTGCAGCTCGATTCCGCTCATTCCCGGAAGCCGGAGGTCTGCCACCACGCAGCCGGCCCATTCGTCCCGATACGTGTCGAGGAACGCTTCGGCGCTTTCGAACGATACCGTGCGAAAACCCAGGAGCCCGAGCATCAGCGACAGCGAGTCGCGCATGGCGGCATCGTCCTCGACGATATAGACGGTGAGAACGTCATGAACCGGGCTACTCATCGGCCGCGAGTCCTGGAAGCAGCAGGTGAAATTCGCCGTGTTTGGTGCGCGCGGCACTGAGCGATCCGCCGTGCGCTTCGGCGATCGCCTGGCTTATGGCCAGACCCAATCCCATTCCCATGGGCTTGGTGGTCGAGAAGGGTTCGAACAACAGCTTGCGTGCCGAAGGCGTGAGTCCCGGCCCGCTATCCCTAACCCGGAACAGAATCTGGCCCGCCTCTGCGCTTTGGGCCGAAACCGTGACGCCTTTCTCTCCCTTTGGCAGATTGGCTATCGCCTCGAACGCATTTGCAATCAAATTGCGTAG
>JAKALI010000723.1 GCA_021813195.1 Pseudomonadota bacterium | reverse complement strand
GCATCCTTCCTCAGCGCCGATCTCGGCATCGTGCCGGAACTTGAACCCCGCCCAGATCACGCGAGCTACCTCGCGTCCTGGCTCGACGTTCTTGCGAACGACAAGCGGTTCATCTTCTCGGCCGCGGCCCATGCGCAGCGCGCCGCTGCCTATCTCCACGACTTGCAGCCGAAGGCCGCCGATATCGGGGAGGCGGCATAATGCAACAGAACGCCTTCTCTCACGGGGATGGCCTTTCGCCATCCCCGATCCGATTGCGCGTCCTGAGCCTCGGCGCCGGCGTTCAATCGACAACGCTGGCGCTGCTCGCTGCCCATGGTGTCATTAGGCCGATGCCCGACTGCGCCATCTTCGCCGACACCGCTTGGGAGCCTCAGGCGGTGTACGATCATCTTGACTGGCTGATGTCCCCAAATGTGCTGCCCTTCCCGGTGCATGTCGTCTCGGCCGGCAGCCTTCGCGACAATCTTGTCCAGGCAGCCGCCGGCGAACGCTGGGCGTCGATCCCGGCCTATACGCGTGCAGTCGATCATCGTGGCTGCGCATCGATCGGCATGATCCGCCGGCAATGCACTGGCGACTACAAGATTGACCCGATCCGTAAAAAAGTTCGGGAGCTTGTCGGCCTCACGCGGCGACGGTCGCCGCCGGACCCCGTCGTCGAGCAATGGATCGGCATCTCGATGGACGAGACGATCCGGATGAAGCCCTCCTTCGAGAGGTGGCGCGTCAACCGCTGGCCTCTCATCGAGCTTGGTATGACCAGGCGCGATTGCCTGGATTGGCTGCGGCGACACGACTATCCGACGCCACCGAAAAGTGCATGCATCGGATGCCCCTATCATTCCGATGCAGTGTGGCGCGCCATGCGCGATGAAGATCCAGACGCATGGGCGGATGCGGTCGATGTCGACCGGCTCATCCGCTCCGGTATGCGCGGCGTGCGAGGCGAGGTATTTCTGCATCGGTCGGCCGTACCGCTGAGCGAAGTGGACCTCTCGACAGACACCGATCGCGGTCAACTCGATCTCTTCGCAAATGAATGCGAAGGCATGTGTGGCTTGTAGCGGCGCGAGGTCGCTGTCGTTCGCATAACCATCGCACTTCACAGAGCCGCGTCTCACGAGCGCCCGCCTCAAGCGGGCCGCGCTTCTGTCGCCTCTCGTCAAGTTCGGAACCGAGGTTCTGGAAACGGCGCATGATCTCCGACCTCGATCGGGCGTCTATCGGCCCTGGTCGGTGGTGCGTTTCGCTTATCTTCGGGGTGCGCATGTCCACGATTGCTTGCTCAACCACGCAATAGTGCCGAACGGCAGGGCGAAGAACGTGGTGCGGAGCCCCGCGGGGTTTCGGACGGTCTCAGGCCATTTGCACAGGTGCGGCACTGGCTTATCCGATCCGCTGAACCGCCGTTTCACGAGGTACGCGAGGTCTCGGTCGTATCCCTAATTTCGGTCTCAAGCTCGCCCCTTTCGTCCTCGATTGGGCATGTCTGACCGAAGGCCGACGGCGCTGCGCGCCGTCTCGCTCTTATCCCTGCAACAGCCGTCGCGACTTTCTTCCCCTGGCGCTGCGCGCCATTCCTCGCGGAACAACAAAGTCACGCCTTGGCTGCCCTCCACGATGTTACGGCCCCTACGGGGTGCAGGTCGATCGCCTCCGGTCTGTCGCCAGCCATCGAGGTCGCGATAGGCGCGGCCCGAATAACTGAAAGGATACGACAATGGCGACCATCGGCACCTTCACTTCGAACGGCAACGGCTTCACCGGCTCGATCCGCACCCTGACGCTGAACGTCAAGGCCAAGCTGACCCGCGTCGAGAACCCCTCCGAGAAGGGCCCGCACTTCCGCATCTTCGCCGGCACCGTCGAGCTGGGTGCTGCGTGGCAGAAGACCGCTAGGGACACGGAGCGCGACTACCTCTCGGTCAAGCTGGACGATCCGAGCTTCCCGGCTCCGATCTACGCCACCCTGATCGAGGTCGAGGGCCAGGAAGGCCTCCAGCTCATCTGGTCCCGCCCGAACCGGGACTGAGGGCTCCCGACGCAGAGGCCCCGCCAAATAGGCGGGGCCTCTTTTTTGCGTCTTAAGACGCGCTCGGTGAAGTTCGCTTGTCCAGCGCTTCCAGGCGATCCGGCATGTCCAACAGCTTTCGCGCCGCGGCGGCAATCGCCTCGGCGATCGTGGGATAGGTCTCCGCCGAGCTCAGCGAGACGCCATCCGGAAATGTCACGGTCGCCTGATAGCCATTGCCTTTCGGCGTGGCGGAAAGCTGGATCGTATGCATAGCGTGGCGCGCCTCAAATCTTCCGATCGTTCGAAGCGTAGCGCCGCGCCCGACCCCGACGTCGTTTGCGACAGCCAAGCTTCATCATCAACTCGAATAATACATCTCGAATTCGACCGGATGAGGGGTCATTTCGAAGCGGACCACCTCCTGCATCTTGAGTTCGATGTAAGCGTCGATGAAGTCGTCGTTGAAGACGCCACCCGCCTTCAGAAAAGCACGATCCTTGGTGAGCTCGGCAAGGGCCTCGCGAAGTGAGCCGCACACAGTCGGGATATTCTTCAGCTCCCGCGGCGGCAAATCATACAGGTCCTTATCCATGGCAGAACCCGGATCAATTCTGTTCGTAATCCCGTCCAATCCTGCCATCAGCATCGCTGCAAATCCGAGATAGGGATTTGCGGTGGGATCGGGAAATCGCACTTCGACCCGCTTCGCCTTTGGGCTGGTGGTGTAGGGAATGCGGCACGACGCGGAGCGGTTTCGCGCCGAATAGGCCAGTAGGACGGGCGCCTCGAAGCCGGGAACCAATCGTTTATAGCTGTTCGTCGATGGGTTGGTGAAGGCGTTGATAGCCTTCGCGTGCTTGATAATTCCACCGATATACCACAGGCATTCCTGGGACAGGTCCGCATACTGCGAGCCCGCAAACACCGGTTTCCCGTCTTTCCAAATCGATTGATGCACGTGCATGCCCGAACCATTGTCGCCATAGACCGGTTTCGGCATGAAGGTGGCCGTCTTACCCCATCGCTCGGCAACTTGGTGCACACAATATTTCTGGACCTGCATGTGGTCAGCCATCGTCGTCAATGAACCGAACTTGGTTCCAAGTTCGTGTTGCGCCGATGCCACCTCGTGGTGATGTTTTTCC
>JAKALI010000722.1 GCA_021813195.1 Pseudomonadota bacterium | reverse complement strand
GACAGTCTGGACGTGCGCCGCACCAAGCGGATCAACCAAGACGATCCCTATTTCCGCAATCTGTCTCAGTCATGGGCCACCGCCTTGCGGGATTCGTTTGCCCGTATCGATGAATTCCAAGTATGAGGTGCTGGTGAGTTGGTACGAGGCACGGCAACATGGCGCATTCGGGAAGTAGCGGTGAGCTTCTGACCATCCGCGATTGGCTGCGCTATGCGGTTAGCCGTTTTCGTGCGGCGCATCTCGTATACGGGCACGGCACCACACAAGCCGTCGATGAAGCCGCCTTCCTCATCCTGAGCACGCTCCATTTGCCCCACGATCAACTCGAACCGGGGCTCGATTGTCGCTTGACAGGTGAGGAGGCTCACCGCGTCAGAGAGCTGATTGAAGCCCGCATTACGACGCGCAAGCCTGCACCCTATCTCGTTCGCGAGGCCTACATTCGTGGACATCGCTTCTATGTGGATGAGCGCGTCATCGTTCCGCGGTCCTACATCGGCGAATTGCTCTGCGGAGACATCAGCGCCTTCGCACCCGATCCAGAGGCGATAACGACCGTGCTTGATTTGTGCACGGGGTCTGGATGCCTTGCCATTCTTGCCGCGCTGGCGTTGCCGGATGCGCGCGTCGATGCCGCCGACATCTCTCCTGACGCGCTCGAGGTCGCTGCGCGCAACATCACCGACTATGGACTCGACGATCGCGTCCGGCTCGTTCAGTCCAATCTCTTCTCGGCCTTGGGTGATCGGCGTTACGATTTGATCATTTCCAATCCGCCCTACGTCAGCGATCCCGCGATCGCGGCCTTTCCGCCCGAGTATCGCGCCGAGCCCCTGCTGGCGCTCGACGGCGGCCCCGACGGCCTCGATATTGTACGCCGCATTCTTATGGATGCGCCACAACATCTGACCCGGGATGGCGTGCTGGTGGTCGAAATCGGCACCGGGCTCGACATTCTCGAAACAGAGTATCCGCATCTGCCGTTTTTGTGGCTCGACACCGAGAACAGTGACGGGGAAGTCTTCGCACTTACAGCAGAAGAATTAATGAGCCCGCGGCGGCGCACCATGGGACGGGATGCGCGATGAGCAACGCCGTGCGTCCCTATCCCCTAAGTCTCAGGCTGGCACAACGCCCCTGTTTTTGTTGTGGATGCTGGTGTCTTGGCGTGGCCGACGCCAAGCGCGCAAAGCGCGTCGTGCGCCTTGTGCGAGCGATCGAACGCTCTTGGTCCGAGCGGCCGTAACGCGGCTGACATCACACAAGCAAGCTCTTGACTTGCAAAGCCCGACTTGACTTCGCGATCTCAGCCGTGAGGATGAAGCCACGAGACGCGAACGAGCGGAGATGGAGCAATGCGCCTCACTACCCCGTTGCGACGGCGCGGCTGGTGGCTCGTCCTCCTCGCGCTGTACGGTGCTTGGCTTCTCCAAGTATCGGCATTTGCAAACTCATCGCCCGCGCCCGAGCCGCCCATCCTCATCAAATTCAGCCATGTCGCAGCCCCTCAGGCTCACAAAAGCCGGGGTGCTGAGCACTTCAAGGAGCTGGCCGAGCGCTATACGAACGGCCGCGTGCGCATACTCCTCTATCCAAATTCTCAGCTCTACAAGGACAAGGAGGAACTCGAAGCCCTGCAACTTGGCGCGGTCGAGATGCTCGCGCCGTCGCTGTCGAAGTTTGGGCCGCTCGGCATCAAGGCCTTCGAGGTGTTCGATCTGCCATATCTGTTCCGCGACACAGACGAGCTGGCCAAAATTACCCAAGGACCAATTGGGCGTGAATTGCTCGATCTGCTTGAGCCCAAAGGGATCGTGGGACTGGGCTACTGGAACAACGGATTCAAGATTCTCTCCGCCAACCGCCCCTTACACAAGCCGGATGATCTGTTGGGGCTCAAAGTCCGCATCCAGTCATCCCGCGTCATCGAAGAGCAAATGACCGCGCTTGGCGCCATGCCGCAGGTGATGGCGTTCTCGGAAGCCTATCAGGCGCTGTCGTCGGGTGTTGTTGACGGCACAGAAAACCCGCCCGCCAACATGTTCAATCAGCGCATGTACGAGGTCCAACGCCACGCAACGCTCACCAATCACGGTTTCCTCGGCTATGCCGTCATCATCAATCGTGATTTCTGGCGCGGGCTGCCGAAGGATATCCAGGAGGCTCTGCAGCGCGCGGTGGACGAGGCGACGCCCACCGCTAACAGGCTGGCCGCCGAAGAGAACAGCGAAGCGATGGACGCCATGCTGAAGAAAGCTCGCACAGTATTCCATAAGCCCACATCGGAAGAAATGGAGGTTTGGCGTAGCGCTCTGAGGCCCGTCCACAACACCATGGCCGATCGGGTTGGGCGGAATCTTTTGAAACGCATCACGGCGACGTTGGAAACGCAAGGGGCCCGGACTCATTGAGAGCGAGGACCCGCTGAAAGAGGCGCTGTCGCAACCATGCTCAATCGGCTGAGCCGCATCGAGGAGACACTCATCGCCATCCTGATGGCAGCAGCGACACTCGTCATCCTCGTAGCGGTCGTTCATCGCTACAGCCTGTCGCATCTGGGAGCCCTCGTCGGCTGGACGCACGATGCGGGCTATGAGGGTGTTTCGCACGCCCTTCGCAGTCTATATTTCGGCATACTCGCGATCCGGCTCACCTGGGCGCAGGAGTTGTGCATCTATCTGTTCGTGTGGATGGCCCAGTTTGGGGCGGCTTACGGTGTGCGCACCGGCATACACGTAGGCATTGATATCCTTGTCAACCAATTGCCTGATGTCTGGCGACGGCGCACGATACTCTTCGGACTATTCTTGGGCACGCTCTTCACGGCAATCGTTGGCTGGCTCGGCCTACGGCTTGTTGTGCATCTCGCCCAGTCCGGTCAGGTGTCGGCGGTTATGGAAGCGCCGATGTGGCTGATCTATCTGTGCTTGCCGCTCGGCTCCTTCCTGATGTGCTTTCGTTTCCTGGAAGTGGCGTGGATCTTCCATCACACGGGCGTGCTGCCGCGCCATGATCCTGGTGCCATCGCCGGTCTGCCGTCGGATGGCGGGGCCAATCCGAATGGCAGCCGCACATGACAGCTGCCTTGATTTTTGCGCTGCTCCTCGCCCTGATGCTGACCGGCACGCCGATCGCGATCGCGCTCGGGCTGACTGTGCTCGGCG
>JAKALI010000721.1 GCA_021813195.1 Pseudomonadota bacterium | reverse complement strand
ACTCGGATCCGACGGAGCCACGGCAATCGCGCCGATCGAGGCTACGGGCTCGTGGTCGAAGACAGGCTTCCAGACCGTGCCGGCATCCGTGGTCTTCCAAACGCCGCCATCGACCCCGCCGAAATAGTAGGTTGTTCCGCTGCCGGGCACACCGCTGACGGCGACCACCCGGCCGGCGCGGAATGGACCTACCAGCCGCCAGCGCAGCTCGTTGAAGAGTTGCGGCGAGAGTGCCTGGGCCATGATTGGGGACGCAGACAAGAGAACCAGCAGAACTAGAAGGAAAGAATGACGCAAACGGCTGAGGAGCGCGAAACCTGAGCTTTTCATGAATGCATTGATTGTGATCGCAAAACCAGAAAAGGTGCAAGACGTGGCGCGCAGAGTATGGCACTCAGAGCCAAAATCGGCGATTCTAATATGGATGAAGCCTGCTTATTTGCGCGCAATCGTGCTCGGCTTGCTCTGCGTCGTTGCGTCCACTTTGTTTACTGTTGCAGTAGCCCAAACGCCCGACACGGCCGCACTCCATGGCACGGTCGTCGGTCCTGATTGAAAGCCCCTTCCCGGGGCGGCGATCACGATCGAAGACTTGAACCGCCACGTGATTCGTACAGTGCACACGGACGCAAAGGGCAACTTTGCAGCGCAAGACCTGCCCCCGGGCACGCCGCTGACTGTAACCGCAAGTTCGCCTCTCGCAGTTGTGCGCTCGGAGCCGATTACACTCCCGGCCGGTACCACCGTCGGTATCGACATCCAGATGCAGATCCAGGCCAAGCCCACCGAAGTGCATGTGACCGGCTCAGAGAACCAAGTGCGGACCGATGAGCCGCAGTTAGGAGTTCGCCTGACGGCAGCCCAGGCGAAGAGCATGCCGCTGCTCAACCGCCGGATAACCGCCCTTCCCATGCTCAATTCCTCGAATCGGCCGGCGCTTAATCAGGGCGACGTCTTCATGAATCAGTTTCTTTTCACCGCGAACGGCACAGGCCGCCGTCAAACATGGTTCGAGGTGGACGGCGCCAGCGCGAACGATATGTGGGGTCGCCAGACGATCTTCACGAACGTGCCGCTCGATGCCGTCTCCGAGATGACCGTGCTCGACAACGCGTTTGCAGCGGACTATGGCTTTGGCGAAGGCGCGGTGATCAACATCGTCACCCGCAGCGGCAGCGATCAATATCACGGCGATGCGCTGGGGCTATGGCGCCCGTCGGCTCCAGAGGCAAAGCTCTCGGGATTCTCCTCGACCAGCGCGAGCAGTGGCAACGACATCACGAAGGACACGCTGGCGCAGGGCGCCGCCACGCTCTCCGGCCCGCTGATGCCAGGGGCGGAGACCTATTTTCTCGCCTCCGGCGAGTACAGTTATCAAAACCGTGCGTCCCCGGTTACGTCGCCTGTAGCTCCGGGGAACTACGTCGGACACTATCGTGACTGGCTTGGGTCGCTGCGGCTGGATCACGCGGTCTCACCGCAACAGCACGCCTTTCTGCGCCTTGGGTTCGACCGGTTCCACGACACGAATCCCAACGGCACGGTGGGCGGCAATAGCCTGCCCAGCGTGGCCCGGGTGTTTCATCGCAAGACCTATACCGCCGAGCTGGACGATACCGCAACGTTGAATGGCAGTATGGTGAACGATGCGCGTCTGCAATTCCAGCTCGCTTCGCCCATCACGCAGTTCTCTCCGGTAGTCTATGGGACGCAGTACGTGGTGCCCATCTCTTCTGGCGGGACCTTTACTTCCGGAACGTCGCAGTCTGCGCTGCTGATGAACCGGCAGTTCGAAGCGGTCGATACGGTTACGGCAAGCTGGGGTCGCAACACACTGGACCTGGGATTTGATGTAATCCACGCGCGAAGTGGCGGCAACGGCAAAGAAAATGGCGGTCCGATTTACAAAGGCCAGCTTGTCTACAATACCTGCACGCAATCCACCACCTACTGCGAAAGCTCCGCATATCTCGACAACATTGCGAATGTCCAGAGCTATACACAGAGCTTTGGCAACGCCAACTACCTGGTAAATGACACCCTGGCTGCCGTGTTTGCACAGGAAAACACGCGGCTCACCCCGGATTTCACGCTGAACGTTGGCCTCCGATACGAACTGCAGACGTTTACCGATTCGCGCTTGGACTTCGCGCCCCGCGTCGGCTTTGCTTACAACATGGCTGGGCATGGCACAACCACAATCCGGGGCGGCTTTGGCATTTACGACGCTCAGGTTGTCGATAACTCCCAGGCAAACTACGCGCTCACCGGGCCCACCGGAGTCTTCAACTACACGGCCGCGCCGGGTCAGGTCGGATTTCCGACCAGCGTGAGCCAGGTTCCACTCCCGGCATTTCCCGCGGGCGCGGCGGTTCCGCTGCGGAGCCTCTATATCCGCCCGGGCCGCGCCTCGTACTACAACCAGTTCTTCCCAACCGGCACATTGATTGGGTATCCCAATGCGCTCAAGAACCCCTACAACGAGCAGTGGACGCTGGGCTTCCAGAGGCAGCTTGCTCCCCTGTGGGTCCTGAGCGCGGACTACCTTGGCTCACACACGGTAAAGATCGTGCGCCCGCTCGACGTGGACGCACCGGTTTCCTTCATCCGCACCCAGCCGGGCGAAGTACGCAGCGCACAGGCTGCCAATTGCACGCGTCCCTACTGGATATGGTGGTTCACGACGCACAACGCGACCTGCAATGCATCAGGTGACAACCCGACCCGACCGCCCTACAGCGTCATCCAGAGCGATGTAAACGACGGCATGGGCTACTATGAGGCACTTGAGCTCAACCTGAACTACCGCGCCACCAGCGGCTCTGCCCTGCTGGCCAGCTACACCTACTCGCACGCGCTCGACACGGTGGACCCAGACATTCCCAGCCAGAACCCAAATGATCCACGGATGACCGGCATACACGAGTTAGGCAATGCCATCTTCGATCAGCGTCACCGTGCTGTCGTGAGCGGTGTCCTGGCGGCTCCGTTCGGCTTTACCGCCGGCGGAATTGCGACTTTTGCCAGCGGTCTGCCCTACAACTATGTGACCGGGCTGAACAACAGCGGCGACATCGGCGCGACGACGGATCGGCCCGTGATCAATGGGCAGGTGGTCGCTCGTAACACTGGCCGGGGCACGCCGATTTATGATGTCTCGCCCTTCCTGGGCACG
>JAKALI010000720.1 GCA_021813195.1 Pseudomonadota bacterium | reverse complement strand
TGGCCCGCGCTCACTGGTTTTAGACCTGGCTCGCAAGCCAAGGTGTGGGGAGCGTTTTGGGGAAATAGGACGATCTCTCCGGCCGCAACCTGGAACGCTGGCTGCCCCTCGACCCCTACAATCATTTGGCCATTGCTAACGAAGTGATAGGTGATCAGTTGCGTTGGACTCTTTAGAAAAGGGGCGCAGTCGATCGGCGTGATTTTGACACTGATGCACCATGGCGCTGTGAAATGCCCGGAGAGAAAGACGCCGCCACTAAGCCGAACTGAGAGTAGCGTCTCCGACAGCGGATCCATTGGCGCGCCCCTTAGATTTGGCCGAATGATCAGGTAACCGGGTCGGACGATCATTCGCCCACGAGGAAATTAAGAATACACTAGCCCGGACAGTGGCACCCGATTTCTCGTGTTGATCCAAATCAGTTTAGTTGGCCTTGACAACTTCGTCAGCGGCTTGTTGCGGATCCGCTTTCGCCGCGAGCTATGAAGCGGCGTATTTCTTCAACAAATTTGTGGAAAGCAGGCTCGTGCGCCAGCAGTATGTGGTTGTCGCTTTCGAGCGTCACCAGTCGCGCACCAGGAATGTCCGTAGCAAATCGCCTTCCTCCCTTGTACGGGCAAACGGCATCGTTGCGTGAATGGAGCACCAGCGTCGGAACTCGAATACGCGGCAGTATATCAGAAACATCGAAGTCGTCGATTGCTTCGTTCAGTTTGGCAGCGTTATCCGGCGAAACCGATTTGCGCTGCAGCTCATTGAACCAGTCCATCTGTTCCTGGCTAGCTCCAGGCGCAAATAGAGACGTGAACACTTGGCGGAAGGCTGGATTATTGCGGCCCCATCCTTGTCGGATGAGCGTCGTCATCGCTGTCCAACGCGCGTTTTGATCGGCATTGCCGGCGGCCCGCCAGCCCTGCGCAAATCACCCATAAAGCACAAGATGTGACACGCGCTCCGGGTGCCGGACCGCATAGGCCACGGAGATAGCGCATCCTTGCGAAATTCCCAAAAGCGCGAAGCGCTCCGCACCGGCAGCGTCGACAACATCTTCAAGGTCGCCCAGCATTGCCCCAAACGACATGTCCTCGACGCGCCAGTCGGAGAGTCCGTTGCCACGCTCGTCGTAACGGATCAGCCGATTGCCGGCCGTGAGAGCTTCGATCCAGTGCCGCCAGATCGGGCTATCCCATTCGTATTCGAGATGCGAAAGCCAAGTAGCCGTTTTGACGATCGTAGAGCCCTCGCCGCATGCCGCATAGGCGATCCGAATCCCGCTCCGCGTTCTGCAGTATCGGATTTCCTGGTGGGGCGCCGATTGCGACAGCTGTACGGAATCGGCCAACGCGCCGGGCATTGAGGTGGAGCTCTGTATCGGACGCTCTTCGACGGCGCCGACAAACCGAACTCCCTTGCGGATAAAGGTGCGAACGAGGCGCTGTTCCTTTCCGCTATCGTCAAGGGCTCTTCGTACGGCATTGAGCCGGCTGTCGAGCGTCGAGTCCGACACGATGCGGCCGTTCCACACCTGCTGGATTATCTCGTCTTTGCTGACGACGCGGTCCCGATGTCTAACGAGGTACGTCAACAGATCGAAAACCTGCGGCTCCAGCGAAACAATCGTCTCAGCATCCTTCCGGAGCTGCCGCCGCTCCTCATCGAGGGAAAATTTCTCGAAAAAGTACATCACGTTGCGGCCCCCGGGCGCAGTCTGACTGAATAAAGCGGCCGCCTCAAGCGGAATCAAGGCCTCCTGAAGGTCAGGTCAAGCGCATCTGAAAGTGCCTCCGATTGGAGCGTGCGAATACGCGGGCCTCAACAGACGCGGCCTTGTTGAAGCTACGTCGGAGCACTCCTCTCTTTAATGGAGCAAACGATGACAGCCACAATCGCGCCCGGCAAGGCGGGCGGGCGGAGCCTCGGATTTGGACGAACGGTCAAGTGATCCGGTCAGGCGATCATTCGCACTAAACAGCGGTGAGAATACATCGGCACCGTCAACGGCGTCACGCCGACAACCCAATCACCAACCAGAAAGGTGAGCCATGACCACTTTGACGACAGTTTCCAAACCCAAGCGCATCCCCGTCGCATTGAATGGCGTCGATACACCGACCCTGCTCGCCACGATTGGCGCCGTCGGTGCCCAGCCGGAGCTCGCCCACCATTACGCTCAACACACAGAGGCAACTATGAGTGACGCGCGCTTCAACTATTCGACGCGCGCCTTTCGGCAGCACGCTAAGCAACCCGGCTTCTGGCGCTACACCCTGAAAGTTCACCATGACGGCAGCCGCTTCGAAATCCTGCTGGACAAGGCCACCTTGCGGCGCGTGCCGATCGCCGCCTAAGCGAAACGAGTTGACGCGGTAGTCACGCCGAGTTGAGCCCATAAGTCCAATACTGACAACCGTAATCGTGACCTCGGAGGCCGGTTGGCCACGCCCGGGACCGCTAAGGCTGCGCTTGTGCGGAGCCGATCGAACGAGACCGATAACCCAATCATCAACCAGAAAGATGAACCATGACCACTTTGACGACAGTTTCCAAACCCAAGCGCATCCCCGTCGCCATGAATGGCGTCGACACGCCCAAGCTTCTGGCCACCATCCAAGCCGTCGGCGCGCATCCGGAATTGGCCAAGTTTCGCTTCCGTGCGCAGAACCGCTGGATTTCGGGCACCGGCAGCGAAACCACGATGCACGGCTTCTATGGCGCCGGTGGCGAGCATGTTCACATCAAACCTTGCACGGCCATTGCTGATCATCCAGCCGTGCTGGTCGGCGCCGACCGCGGGCCCACACCCGTCGAATGGCTGCTGCACGCCTTGGCGACGTGCCTCATGGCCGGCGTCGGCAATATTGCTGCGGCGCGCGGCATCAAACTCAACACGGTGGAAGCGAAGATCGAGGGTGACATTGATCTGAGCGGTCTGCTCGGTCTCTCCAAAGAGGAGCGCAATGGCTATCAGGGCATCAAGGTATCGTTCGAGATCGATGGCGATGCCAGCCCCGAGCAGCTCGAGCAGATCGTCATTCAGTCGAAGGCCCGATCGGCAGTGTTCGACGTCATCACTAATGGTGTTCCGGTTTCGGTCGGCGTGAAGACGCCAGCAATGGCCTGAGATGGGCGGCCGCCGGATTTCGGCCCCGGCGGCCCCGCTCAGCGTACGATCCG
>JAKALI010000719.1 GCA_021813195.1 Pseudomonadota bacterium | reverse complement strand
GTAGGTTCAAATCCTACCCCCGCAACCAAATAAAGCCCGGTAATTCAAGCGGTTACGCTTCGATTGCCGGGTTTTTTCATGGCCGGCCGGGCCTCCGAATTTCAGTCAAAAAACGCGCGCCCATCAATGTGAGTTACATGGTGTTCGGCGTCGTGCGCGGCTTTCTGCCGGGCGTCAGCGGTGCCAACGGCATCGCCATTCTGCCGCCGCTGACCTTCTCGATGCCGAACACCACCGCCATCATCATGCTGGCAGCAATCTACTAGGGCGCTTTCTTCGCGACCATCATGCTGATGTTCATGGCGCCGATCGTCGCCAATTTCGCGCTCGACTTCGGTCCGCCCGAATACTTCTCGGTCTATATGCTGACCTTCTGCTCCTTCGTCGGCATGGGCCGGCAATCGCCGTTCAAGGTGATCTCGATCATGATGTTTGGCTTCGCTTTTTCCTGCGTCGGCACCATCACCGCGCTCAGCATGATCATGCTGTTCTGGCCGCTAATCTCGAAACTGCTCGGCGTATTTTTCCACCGCCAGGGCAAGCCTGCGACGGCGTAATCGCGCTGTTGGTTGTTGCTTTCGATGGTCTAAACCGCCCGCGGTTTATTGCCGCGGGCGGCTTGTCTATTGCCGCTGGTAGCCTCATTGGGGTTCTAGAATATGATGTAATTTCTGATAGTTATTTGGGTTGATCGATTCTTTCGTCTAATTTCTAGTTACGCGAAATTTACGACTTCGTCTTGCAACCGTTGTCCTAAGAATCCCTCGTCGCTTGGTCGAGTTCGACCAAGTTCAAGATGAGGGGGAGACGAACAATGACAATCGCTGCGGGGTCCACCGCAGCCTCACGCGCGTCAGAATCGACGCGCTGGGGGCAACTCGTGTTCGGCATCATCTGCATGGTGATGATCGCGAACCTGCAATACGGCTGGACGCTCTTCGTCACGCCGATCGATCAGAAATATCACTGGGGTCGCGCGGCCATCCAAGTCGCGTTCACGATCTTCGTGCTGACCGAAACCTGGCTGGTGCCGATCGAGGGCTGGCTCATCGACAAATTCGGCCCGCGCATCATGATCAGCGTCAGCGGCGCTCTCGTCGCGCTCGCCTGGTTCATCAATTCGATCGCCGATTCTCTGTTCTTGCTCTATGTCGGCGCGGCGATCGGCGGTATCGGCGCCGGCGTCATCTATGGCGGATCGGTCGGTAACGCGCTCAAATGGTTCCCCGACCGTCGCGGTCTTGCAGCCGGCCTCACCGCAGCCGGTTTCGGTGCCGGATCGGCGCTGACGATCATTCCGATCGCCAGCATGATCAAAACGAGCGGCTACGAAGCCGCTTTCCTGTGGTTCGGCCTTGGTCAGGGCATTGTCGTTGTTCTGGTGGCCTTGCTGCTGCGCGCACCGGAGGCGGGCGAAGTGCCAGTGCCGGCCGCGCCGGCCGTTCAACAATCCCATCGCGACTATCAGTGGACGGAGGTGCTGAAGACCCCGCCGTTCTGGGTGATGTACGTGATGTTCGTCATGGTGGGGGCGGGTGGCTTGATGGCCACCGCGCAACTGCGGCCAATCGCTGAAGATTTTCACGTCGCGCAGGTGCCGGTCTCGATTTTGGGGCTGACCTTGCCGGCGCTGACCTTCGCGCTTTCGATTGACCGCGTGCTCAACGGCGTATGCCGGCCGTTCTTCGGCTGGGTGTCGGACAATATCGGCCGCGAGAACACGATGTTCATCGCCTTCTTCCTCGAAGGCCTCGGCATCTATGCGTTGTTTATGCTGGCCAGCAATCCGATCTGGTTCGTGCTGCTGTCGGGGCTGGTGTTCTTTGCCTGGGGCGAAATCTATTCGCTGTTCCCGGCGACGTGCACCGACATGTATGGCCGCAAATACGCGACCACGAATTACGGCCTGCTCTATACCGCCAAGGGGACTGCCGCCTTGCTGGTGCCGTTCGCCAATGTGCTGACCAAGGCGACCGGCAGTTGGCACGCCGTCTTCATCGTTGCGGCGATCCTCAATATCATCGCCGCGGTGATGGCGCTGATGTTGCTCAAACCGCTCCGCATCGCCTTCATGAAGAAGGGCTAAGCGCCGTTCTGCATGATCCAGCCGCCCGCGGTATTCGCCGCGGGCGGCTTTATTTTTCGATCAGCAATTTAGGTCCCGTTGACGAGTTTTATGTTGCATCGCAGCAATTCTGCCCTGGCATCGCTGTAATTCATAAAGTGCGGTTGCTTGTCCCCTGGCGTCTGGCATATTGTATACCAGTCATGAGTGGCCGCGCCCGCACCTCCCAACCTGCCGTCAGCCGAGCCCGTAGTCCCGACGCCGATCCGGCGTCGGCCGCGGAGCAGCCGGTGTTGGCACCGATCGAGAACGCCGCGAGCTTCAAGCAGCAGGCTTATCTCGCCTTGAAGAATGCGATCGTGGCCATGGACATTTATCGCAGCCGCGAAGACATCCGCCTCGACGAGCGCAAGCTGGCGCAAGATTTCGGTATCAGCCGCACGCCGGTGCGCGAGGCCATGGCGCAGCTCGAAAGCGAGGGTTTCGTGCGCTCGGTGCCGCGCCGCGGCATCTATGTCGTGCGCAAGACCAAGCGCGAGGTGATCGAGCTGATCGAGGCCTGGGCCGCGCTCGAGAGCATGGCCGCGCGGCTGATGACGCAAAAAGCGGCCGACGACGAGATCGCTGGGCTCCGTCGCATGTTTGCGACCTTCGAGCGTGGCGCCGACGCCGCCAAGCTGGACGAATATTCCGAGGTGAACATCGAGTTCCACCAGATGATCATTCGGTTGAGCCACAACCAGATGCTGATCGATATGGCCGAGAACCTGTTCGCCCACATGCGCATGATTCGCCGCAAGACCATCGGGGAGAAGGATCGCGCCGCTCGCTCGATCCAGGACCATATCAACATCATCAAGGCGATCGAAGACCGCAATACCGAGCGTGCCGGCGAACTGGTCCGCGACCACGCGCTCGGGCTGGCGGAACACGTAGCGAAATATGCGGATTACCTGGACTGAGCGTCCCGGTTTGTAAGTTCACGGAGGAATCCCATGGTTGATGCAACAGTGAAAGAAAAGACTGCTACCCCCGAGGCGGAACAGGAGCTGACCGACGGCTTTAATCTCGTCCTCGACGCGTTCAAGCTCAACGGTATCAAGACGATCTACACGGTG
>JAKALI010000718.1 GCA_021813195.1 Pseudomonadota bacterium | reverse complement strand
TTATCCGGCCAAGAGCCTACGGGGCGAGGCCCTCAATTCGACCGCACGCGCCGCGTCCCAAATCAAACGGGTCGTCTGTCAACAGCCAACCTACGTAAATCATGCCGCTATAGGCCGTCTTCAACAGCGTCTGACCCCATGCTTGACGGACGTTTTTCGACGATCAGATGGCTGATACGCAAGGACCGCACCGATTTTCGATTTTTCACGACGCAAGCCGGTGAGTGTGCGTACAAACGCGCAACCAGAGAGCGCGTCGCGGGTCTTTCGGCCAAGCTCAGCCGTTGAAATCCCGTCCTCAAATTCTGCGCCTGGCACGCTCGTATGCGGTGTCGTGCGGCACCACGCGCATGGCGTCGGATTGTGCGCAGGTGGATTCTGATCGAACGGCTCTACTGCGACGAGACGATCTGATAGCAAACGAGATGAATGTCGTCGGCCACCTTGTGGTTCTGGAGCGGACTGGGGGCAAAGAGACGATTCGCGTGCGCAATATCGAAGCGCAGCGTGAGGCACTGGCGCTGCGCCGCCTAGCGGAATCTGAGTTGTCGATCGAGGAACGCCTCGAAGCCGGCCGCGAGGCGCTACGCGGAATGCGGAGATCCGTTACGACCGCTTACCGGGAGCTCCGACCCCAACCATTCGGCGAGTCGCTTCAGGAGCGCGAAGAACGGCGAGGGAGGACAAGCGCTAGGGCTCAAGGGCAGGAGCAGTCAGTCGCGCGAGACCAGGCGAGAGAGCGATCGTTCGTTCAGGCGCAGGAGCTGGTCCAGTGCGAAGGCCGCGACCTGGGGCGATGAGGCAGCCTGGCCTGGGTCTGGCACGAGGGAATGTTCATAAATACATGTCTTTTCAAACTTGTCTTGTTCATATATATATGAACACAAGACAAGCCGCCCTTGCCCGTAAGCAATTGGAACGGCGCTTGGCCCCGCTAAGGGCTATGAATCTCGTTGCTCCCCCCAAAGGCTGGATCAAAGCCATTCGGGAGTCCCTGGGCATGACCGCCCGCCAACTCGCTGCCCGCATGGGCGCCGGGATATCGCGTATCCCGGTAATCGAACAAGCGGAAGTCACCGGCTCGACCACATTAAAGACGTTACGGCAGGCTGCCACGGCGATGAACTGTGCCTTCGTCTATGCCTTCGTGCCGATCGAGCCGCTCGACGACATCCTGCGCGACCGCGCACTGCAAGAGGCGCGGAAGAACGTCGCGCGGCTCGATCACACCATGCGCCTTGAAAATCAGGCACTCCTCAAGTCCGATCTCGACGCCGAACAGCAGCGCACGGTCGACCTCATCCTATCCGGCTCACTGCGGGGCCTGTGGGACGATGAAGGGGATCGGCATGCCTGATCCGCTGTTCGATGGTGATGACGACGCCAATACGCCCTTCACGGCCGAGGAGCGCGTAGCGCTCATCCCGTCCTACATCACGTTGCGGCACGAGTTGAATGAAGCTGAGCAGATCAATATCGGCGTGGCTCAACGCTGGGCCGATTCCCGCAGACGCGATATTTTCGATCGCGCGTTTCTAAGCGAACTGCACCAACGTATGTTCGGCGACGTAAGGCGTTGGGCCGGGCAATAGCGTAAGACCCCCCGCAATATCGGCGTCGAGGCCCATCGGATAATCCAAGACACCTATCCGCCGGACGAAATCGCAGTGCGGTTCAGCCACCGACTCGTTTACATTCATCCCTTTCCGAATGGAAATGGGCGCCTTTCGCGTCTTGTTGGCGATCTTCTCGCCCGTAAGCTTGGGCAGCAGCCATTCACGTGGGGACGGGCAAACCTGGTCAATGCTGGGGAAACCCGTGCGCGTTACGTCGAGGCTCTACAGGCCGCCGACGCGCACGATATTGGACCGTTGCTTCTTTTTGCTCGTTC
This sequence comes from Pseudomonadota bacterium, assembly GCA_021813195.1. The sequence continues at coordinate 1,298 of JAKALI010000718.1, read as the reverse complement.
TTAGGCGCGTTCGTCACCTACACGTCATTGCGAACCATCGCCGACCACGGCGACGAGAACCGGGTCCGCAGATCCATGATGACGGCCGCTTCGGAAATGAGAATGCCCACTTCCGCCTGATCCGAAAGGCTGGCCTTGCCTCCGCGGGCACTTTAAAACCGCACAGCCTTGGGCAGTTCAAAACCGCACGCTCGGGCTGAGTGGCGACGACAATTACCTTGACCGCGGTCGGTCAGGATAGTTGTGGCCGAGCAGCGGCCATATGTCGGAAAATATGTGTTTCCCTGATGACTTGCAAAGTGCTCTCGAAAATCACCGTTCTTCTGACATATGGAGGCTCACCAAGCTTGCCTTCAGTAAAGCGATTCCAAGCCAAACCTCACTGCGCTGCAGTCAAAACCTATGGAATACCTAATAGGTTCATCTTGACTTTCGGCGGCGAGGAGCCTATACTGGTCACCTGATCATGCCTTTCGAGCTAAAAGGAGAAGGTTTTGCGCCAGCGCAGACTGGTTAAGGCCGGGGTTTTTGCTGACCTCGTGGATGGAATGGACCGTATCATCGCTGCAGGTGTCGGGGGCCTCGGCTCCCGATCGGACGTCATCAACGAGGCTTTGGACGCCTACATCGCCGAGATGACGCTGGACTGGCAAGCGCGCCCCGGCAACTCCACCGCTGGGAAGCTCCCGTCGCCGGAGGCTGTCGGCGTCGAGTCCTACGCCGCGCGCATTGCTGAGGAGGCGGGAGAGTTACACGTGCCTTCGGCAACGGAGCTCCTTTCCGACGGCCAGTGCCTGGTCAACACCGGCCCCTTATTTTTCCACAACCGGGACTACCCATCGCTTTGGGCGGCGTTAACGATTGCTGAACTGACGCGCGAGGGGCTGCTGCCGTTTGAGAAGATTGTTAAAGAAACGACAAGCCGCGCATGGCGCTTCGCCGAAGGCCTGCGCTCGATGGACGCCGCGGAGCTGAAGCCTACCGTCCTCTTTCCCACAAACCGCGAGAAGCGCGATGCCGCCGAGGCTGCGTTTCGGAGCTTTGCCATCGGAACGTGCTCGCGCGACGGCAGCTCGATCATTTGCGGTGGGCCCCTCTTCGTTTGGGGCGTATGCCAGACGAAGCTGGAGAATGAGGCGATCGTCGCGGGCATCACCCCGCACGGGTTCGAGTTTCTGCGCAGCATGGACGGACTAGACGCACGCATGCCACACGACGAAGCATATGCGAACAAGTTCTTCGCGTACGTACGCGAAAACGCGCCCGCCGATCTTTGGGGATTTCAAATGATCTGCCGA
>JAKALI010000717.1 GCA_021813195.1 Pseudomonadota bacterium | reverse complement strand
CGTGCAGGTTGTCGGTGCTCATGGGGTGCCTTTCATTGCTGCGAACGCGGCTTGGAGACTGACGCGTGTCGCCTCGCGCGGTGTGCCGTTGCGCCATACGCCGGGCTTCTCGGGGCCTTTGTCGACGCCAACCCAGTAGGCGTCATTGGCATTCAGGTAGGCCGACACCATTGCGTCGGTGATGATCGGCGCATCTGCTGACGGCTCGGCCTGCTGCTCTGCGAGTGCTTCGGCCAAGGCTCGCTCTGCCTTGGCCACTGCGGCGCCCCACGCGCCGGCCGCCTCGGGCCGTACCTGAAGGTGGCCGCCGTGCCATAGGTCCAGCAACTCGCGCAGCTCGGCAGAAAGCGGCGCAACCGTCAAGGATTGCTTGACAGTTGCGGCCGTGGTCTGTGGCTGCTGCTCTGCGAGTGCTGCGTCGATCAGCGCGAGCGCAGCGAAATGCAGGGAAGTAGCATGCTCGCGCGCCGGGTCACCAAGGTTGTTGCGGCGCATGTAGTCCGCCTTCTCCGTGTAGAAGTAGACCAGCGCCTCGCGCGCCGCCTCCAGTGCTTCCTTCGTTGTCATGCTGCGCTGTCTATCAAGTCAGCCGTTTCGGCGTTGAAGCGCCGACCTGTTGCGGCTTGGGTGACGTTCTTGACAGCCTGGCGGTAGTAGCTCGGTTTGAGTTCGACTCCTATTCCCTTGCGCCCCAATAGCACCGGGATGTATACCTCCGACCCCACGCCCATAAATGGGGTGAATACGATCTCTCCGGGATTGCTACGCAGCGTGACGCACCGCTCTATGACGTCGAGCTGCAAGGGGTGAACGTGCTTTTCGTCTTCGCTATCGCGCGCCTCGCGATATGGGAGCACCATGTTGAAGCGAATGTCGTCCCACATGCAATCGGCGTACTGGCGCCAGATCCAGTGCGAAAAGCGGTTTTCAGTCTGCTTCCCGGTCCAGCCGCGATAGGACAGGACATCGTTCGGCGGCCTACGTTCACCAGCGTAGTCAAGCATTCCGACAGGATGCTGCACCGGAACCGGGTTCTTCCCATCGCGTCGGAACAACAACAAATAGTCTCCAGATGCGATGCCGCAGTCGATCGAGTCGGCGACCAGCGAAGCGTGAGCCAGGTTCTTCTGCATCGTGCGCAGGCGAACCTCTAGCGGCTCCTTCCAGATCATGTGGCGACCGGCGTACTTCCAACCCTCGCGCTCGTGCAAGCGGATGATGTCGCCTGGGAAGTCGATGTAGGCATCTGTGCCGCTGTTGCTTCGCGGCACATCCATGCAATGCACACAGCTCATGCGGCCCGGCATCGTGATCCGCGCCAGCTCTCGAACGATGAACGTGTATTGCTCGAAAAACGCTTCATAGCTGTCGCAGTTCGACAAGTCGCGCTCGTCGCTGCTGTAGACGTACAGGCCGCCAACTCCTGCCGATGCAAATGGCGGCGAGTAGACAGAAAGATGGACGCAGCCGTCTGGCATCTCTTGCATGACGCTCATGCAGTCCCCGTTATATACGGCGAAGTGTTCGGTCACGCAGGAATCGGCAACAGCCATTGCGGTTTCTCCAGTAGTTTCGTATGCGTATTGGTGCGAGCGATAGATTGAGACTCGTGCATGTGGTGCACCAGCCGATCAAACATTTCGTCCGCCTGGGAAGCTTTGCGCTGCATGTTCTTGACGATGCCTCGCTGGCCTTCAGTCGTCACGGTATCAACGCGGACCTTGCGCCTTTGCCCAAATCGCCAGCACCGGCGGACGCCTTGATAGCGCTGCTCGAACGAATGCGATGGGAAGTCAACGATGTGCGCGCAGTGCTGAAAATTCAGGCCCCACGCGCCGATCTTCTTTTTCGTGATCAGCACGCGCGCCTTCCCGTCGGCAAAGGATAGAAACTTCTCTTCCTTCTCTTCGTCGGAGTCAGACCCGCTGACCTGCACCGCGTCAGGGATCATCTTTTCGAGCGCGTCCCCCTCGTCGTTCAGATCGCACCAAACCAGCGCTGGCTGTCCGGTGCCGTTGACCAGCGACGCGACCTTGGCGCATCTATCGTCTACCGTGCGCCTACGCTCTTCGCGCTGCTCCTTCAGTCCGACCGCTGGAAGCTCGAACAGAAACCCCTCGGCGATCGCGCTTGACTCGACCAGATGCTCGACTTCTTCAAGTGGCGGAAGCATGAAATCCCGGTCGCTATATCCCATGTCGGACGGCTTGCGAATGGCATGCATCCACGAGCAGACCCAGCGCCAGAACGGAACCTCGGCGTGCCCCTTGAGGCGCCACTTGATGACCTCGCCGCGCATGCGCCCCTGCGCGCTGTTGTTGAGGTCGTTCTTGAAAAACCGATTGAGCATGTCCATGTGGCCTAGGTATCCCAAAGCCTCGCTCGACGTGCCCAGTTCGGTGTAGTCGTTCGGCGCTGCGGTCGCTGTCTCCAGCAGCCGATATGGAACCTTCCGCATGAACTGCGTGATCTCGCCCCGGCGCGCGCCCTCAAAGGATTTAAGGATCGAACTCTCGCCGCAAATCACGCCGCCGAAGTCCGACGGAGTGAACAGGTGCAGCTTCTCGTAATTCGTCACCACGATATGACCAGCGCTCGAACCGTCGCGCGACAGGCGCGCTTCGACCCCAAACTTCTCGGCCTCGCGAACAATCTGCGGGCCGACCGCGCAGGGGTTCAGGTAAAGAACCGGAAGGCCCGTCTTACGCGCGACATTCGACCCCCATACTAGAGACATAGGCGTCTTTCCAAGCCCACAGTCCGCGATGTTGGCGGCTCGACCCTTGCGAATTGCCCATTCAGTCTTCTCGGCTTGGAAGTCAAAGAGGAAATCTGGCATCCACAGAGGCCGGAACCCGCTCTCGGCGCCGGCTTGGGTTTTGGCCTGTAGGAAGCGCTTGTAGTCCATCACGCCGCCTCCTGCTCACGCGCCCGCTGCGCGGCCTGCGCGCCGCGCGCCGCCTCTAGTGCTTCCTTCGTTGTCATGCGTTCCTCACGTTTCGCAGATACTCGTGGACCTCTGCGAAGTAGTCCGCATTGGTCTTCGTCGGATCACTCAGAAGCTCGTAGATGTAGCCTGAGCCGCAGCCACCAGACACGCCAATCGTCAGCTCGCCGCGCACCACGCGATCCGCGAGATTCACCAGCGCCGATGCCATTTCGTCCAGCGTGTCGGCGTCGAGCTTCAGCG
>JAKALI010000716.1 GCA_021813195.1 Pseudomonadota bacterium | reverse complement strand
TAATCGTCCCCGTTCAGGTCGATTGCCCTTGTTGGCGGCGTCAACGGCTCACCGAGCGGCAGTTTTACTGGTTGCGGCGGAGGGGTCGGAAGATCCTCAATTCCCTTCCTAGTCATTTCGGCCGATTCACATATTTTGATAACGTCGGCGTCGTCCGAGTAGACACACTCGGCCCGATTTGCCTTCGCAATCGCGCTTGTCGCCCTTATCTCTCGCATCGATCATCAATGCTGCGGCCTCAACAGCGGCACGTTCATCAAAAGGGGCAATCTCGAACACGGAGCTTTCATGAAGGGCGGCCAAATAGAGCGGTCCATCCTCACGGGCTAACACTAAGAACTCTCCGAGGATCGGAGCCGGAATGATTATTTTGGCGTTCCCCATCGACAAAGTCTCGATGAAGTGTTTAATCCGTCCGGCTGCATCCGTTATCGGGTGATGCACATCAGCGCTCGGCCGAAAGAACAACGTGAGCATCAGCGCATCGAAGGCCACCCGCATCAGCGCACGCCGTTCTCGTCGTCGTTCTGTAGCGCCAGCAATTCACCGATGGGATCTTCAAGGGCTTGAAGTCTGGTTCCAATTGCCTGTAATCTTGCGGCAGCATCAGCTACTGATTCATGGCGTAGCTTCTCGAACCTGTGAATCGAAAACCTTCGCATTTCCCATTCGCCGTCGCGTGACCTAAACCACGTCCCAAAGCCTTCTATCCGGATCGGGGTAGTGAACAGATAGGGCGCGATTTCCTTCGCGATATCTCTCGACGCTCGGCAGTTGTGAACGATGTCGTTGTCTTGAATATGGACCGGAACGGGGTCAGTCTCGCCGCCGATGACAATGGGAATGCCGCTGAATGTTCCCGGCTGTCGGAACGGTCCATACTCAACCTTGGCGCTAGCCTTCGCACCAGGGAAGTAGAGCAGCTTCTTGGGCTCGCTGTTGTCGGCTGGCGATTCGTACACCGTGGCGCTTGCGTTGTCCTCGGACAGCATCTGCTCGATGCGCCGCTTTGCCTGCTTCGGTTCGTCAGGACCTTCATTCGCCCTGGCCTCAGCCACTCGCCGACGAACCTTTGGAGCTGCTTCCCAGTCACTCTTGGCAACAAGGCTAGTGCTGCCGCCTTCGAGCCTAGCGAAGTGAACCGACCGAGTCTCGCCCATAAGAACCGCCCAATGGACCATATAGGCTCCAAGGCGCTCCATCGGGATTACCTCTGGCGAAAAGGCGTCGATGTGAAACCGAAACTCGACAGGAGGGACCATAGGCCGGTAGCTTTCGCTTTTTGATCGTACCACGGGTGCCATTGGCTGCCTCCTTGTGCGCTCACTCTATCGGCATTTCAGGCTAAAGCCAAAGGGTTGGCCTTGACATGCTAAAGCGGCTTTAGTATAGTCAGGACATCATGAATCGCCTTGACGCCAAGACCCGCGCAACCGTCCTGAACTGCCTGATTGAGGGCTGCTCGATCCGCTCGACCGTTCGCATGACCGGTGTGTCGAAAAAGACGGTTTCCCGCCTACTGGTCGAAGCGGGCACCGTCGCGGCTGATTATCAGGATCGCGTCATGAAGAATCTGCCGTGCCGGCGCATCCAGGTTGACGAGGTGTGGGGATTCAACTACTGCAAGGACAAGAACCTCACGCCGAAGATCGCGGAGAAGGTGCCTGCGGCGGGCTCCGTGTGGCTGTGGGTGGCGATCGATGCCGATACGAAGCTCGTGCCCTGCTTCATGCTCGGCAGCCGCAGCGCGGGCGACGCGCATCAGTTCATCGCTGATCTGGCCCCGCGCCTGACGCACCGCGTCCAAATGACGACGGACGGACACCGTCCGTACTTGCAGGCCATCGAATCGGCGTTCGGTGCGGATATCGACTACGCCATGTTGGTTAAAATCTACGGCAACGACGCCGAGAGTGAGCGGCGCTACTCACCCGCGCAGTGCATCGGCGCGATTCCGACCGTCATTACGGGACGGCCGGACCCGGAGCACATTTCAACCAGCTACGTGGAGCGCCAGAACTGGACGCTCCGCACGAACATGCGCCGCTACACGCGCTTGTCGAACGGTTTCAGCCGCAAGATTGAGAACCACGCGGCGGCCGTGGCGCTCAACTACTTCGCCTACAATTTCATCAAGATTCACTCCACGCTACGCGTGTCGCCCGCGATGGCGGCCGGGATCACGAACCGCCTGTTTGACGTGGCTGATCTGGTTAGCCTACTAATCGAATCCGAGAGCGAGAAAGCCGCGTAAAGCTGCTAGAATCCGGCCGAGCGTGACCAAGAACCGGCTGTACTACGGCGACAACCTCGACGTCTTACGACGGAAGATCGCCAATGAGTCGGTGGACCTTTGCTATATTGATCCGCCGTTCAATTCAAATCGCCGGTATAACCAGATTTACAACAACATCGGCAAGGAAGACCGCGCGCAGGCGCAAGCCTTCACGGACACATGGACTTGGGACGACCTAGCCATCAGTGGGTACGATGAAATCCTGTCGAACTCGAAGGGCCTATTTCGTCCGCAACTAGTGGAACTGATCAAGGGGTATCGCTCGGTCCTTGGGGAAGGCAGCCTCCTCGCCTATCTAGTCAGTATCGCTCTTCGGGTCACAGAGATTCGGCGCGTCCTCAAGCCTACGGGTAGCTTCTATCTCCATTGCGATCCAACCGCGTCCCACTATCTCAAGCTGGTGCTTGATGCGGTGTTCCTGGCGGAGGGTGGAGACTTCCTGAATGAAATCGTGTGGCACTACCTCAAGTGGTCCGTCGCGCAGCATCAATTCGTCTCGAACCACGACGTTATTTTCTTCTACAGCAAGTCTGCCGATGCCGAGCGCGTCTTCAATACGCTGTTTGTCGAGCGGTCGCCCGCCACAAAGAAGAGGTTCGGGAACGCGAAGATTGTCTCCAGCCACAATTCACGAGGCGAGCGTCGGCCATCCGACACGCGGGGGGTCTCACTTGGCGTGGCCATGGATGACGTATGGGACATTAGCCGCGTCCCTCCGATCAAGCAGTTGTATCCGACCGAGAAACCGCCGCTCCTGCTTGAACGGCTCATTACGGCATCGACCAACGAAGGCGACCTCGTGCTAGACGCCTATTGCGGGTGCTGAGCTTGACCCGATTCCGTGGACACTTTCCGAGAGGCGGATACGATGTCCAGAATGGGATCAACCAAGTCAGGCCG
>JAKALI010000715.1 GCA_021813195.1 Pseudomonadota bacterium | reverse complement strand
CACCGTAACCCTCACCCTGGCCCATCTGCTGGTCGCGGAACGTCATGATGATGCGATTGTAGTGCTCGGCGTGCTGGAGATAGTTCTCAGCCAGCACCGGATCACCGGCGGAAAGCGCATCGCGGGCGAGCGATATGTATTTTTCAGCGATGTGGGCAGGAGTACCGCGCAATTTAACATCGGGCCCGTTGCTCTCGAAACTTCGAGTCAGTGGGTTCTGCCCCTTGCGCTGAGCGTTGACATTATTGCGTCCGCGACCTCTGCGGTTCTGCTGTCCCTGCCTCATGGGCTCCATTCTCGAGTTGTTGAAATGTGCTGGTTTTGCGCCCGCAACGATTCTGCGGCTCTCGCATATCCTCGCTTCGACCGCCGTCGAAGTCTCTTCAGCCTCAAGCAATCTGAAAACGCGGCATGCACCCAACGAGGGGCCATCGCCCGCTACCGATCACTATCTCCCCAGCCAAACGCCGAACGCCCGACCAAGGCGCCGCGACGCCCTGGGTATCGCCAATGTACGACTGCTGCCCCGCAACAGCAGAAGAAAGCCCAATTCGGAGTTCGCTCTACGGTGACCGGTGATGCCCCTGAGGGCATCACCAGGAGCCAAACGGGCTGCGCGCCCTCTTGCTCCGATGGAATACCAAGTCTGAGCCGAAGCGCATCCACTCAAGGTGGCCAGCCGTCTATCCGGCACATATCATGTGTTGTCGCGACATTAGCGTGACCCGTGGGCAATTCCAACAGGATTCGCTCTGCCCCTCAACATTGTGTCTCCACCGCCACACATCGGATATGCCCACCCAAGTCCTCCCGCATGGTTAACGTGCGCAGCGCCGATCCCAGTCCGGTCCGCAAGAGATCGGCGACGGCCCGCGCTTGGCCCGCTCCGACTTCAAGCGCAATGAGTCCCGACGGCACGAAAGGGCGTAGTTGGGCGGCAAGCACGCGATACATTGCAAGTCCGTCCGAACCGCCATCCAATGCGAGGACTGGATCGAAATCTTGAACCGCGCTCGAGAGCTGGGCGATCTGCTCCGTCGCGATGTAGGGCGGGTTCGACACCAGAACATCAACAGGATCGGCGCACGTCTCGAGATTTGCCCCTGCGACAAATCGCACGCGGCCTGCGACGCCGATCAGCTCCGCGTTGCGCCCGGCAACTTTGAGCGCGGCTGGAGAGATATCTGAGGCCACGCCGACCGCATGCGGCAGTTCGGCCAGCAGCGTCACAATCAGACAGCCCGAACCTGTGCCGACATCGGCGAGCCGCCAGGGTGCATGACGCCCCCCATGGGCGTCCACGTAGTCGAGCACCACGTCGATGAGAAGTTCTGTCTCCGGCCGAGGATCGAGCACATCCGGCGAGATCTGAAATTCGCGGCCATAGAACATCTGTGTGCCGCGGATACGTGAGATCGGCTCGTGCCGCAGCCGGCGCGCAACGGCCCCCGTCAGCACGGCGATCTGCGCAGGCGTCAGCGGCTGGCTGTCCTGAAGGATCACCTCTTCCGCCCTGAGGCCCGTCGCGATCTCGATCAAGAGCCGCGCGTCACGCTGTGCCGCCTCGAAGCCCGCGTGCTGGAGTGTGCGCGCGACGCCATGTCGGGCTTGCCCGATCGAAGTATTTTGAGATCCACAGAAGTCGGAGTTCTTATGCATCGTTTTGCATGGCGGCCAGCAGTTCCGCCTGATGCTCTGTCAGTAGAGCCGAGATGATTTGATCGAGCGCGGAACCATCCATTACCCGATCGAGATCGTGCACGGTCAGATTGATCCGGTGATCGGTCACACGACCCTGGGGAAAATTGTACGTCCGGATACGTTGCGAGCGGTCTCCCGAGCCAACTTGCGTGCGGCGAGCAGCGCTGCGGGCGCTGTCGGCCTTCTCGCGTTCCATCTCGTAGAGTCGGGACCGCAAGACCTGCATGGCGAGCCTGCGATTTTGGTGCTGAGATTTCTGCGCCGAAACGACCACGATGCCGGTGGGCAAGTGCGTGATCCGCACGGCGGAGTCCGTCTTGTTGACATGCTGGCCACCCGCACCACTCGCACGCATGGTGTCGATGCGAATGTCCTCGGGACGGATCTCGATGTCGACATCCTCAGCCTCGGGCAGAACAGCCACTGTGGCTGCGGAGGTATGGATGCGGCCTTGCGCTTCGGTGGCAGGAACGCGCTGGACGCGATGCACACCGCTCTCGAATTTGAGTTTCGCATAGGCGCCACGGCCGGAAATGTTGGCGATGATCTCCTTGAAGCCACCGAGATCGTTCTCCGACATTTCGATTACGTCGCACGTCCACCCCTGAAGGTCGGCGTAGCGCTGGTACATACGAAACAAATCGGCGGCAAAGAGCGCCGCCTCGTCGCCACCCGTACCAGCCCGGATCTCCATGATGCAGCTGCGATCGTCCGCGGCGTCTTTGGGTAACAGGAGGACGCGCAGTTCCTGTTCCAGCGCTGCGAGTGCCGGACGCTTGTCCTCGAGCTCCTTCGACGCCAGCGCTGACATCTCTTTGTCGCCGGAGATATCCCCCGCCATCTCCTCCAATTCGGCGACCTCGCGGCGCTCCGCCTCCAGCCTGCGGATCGCCTCCACAACAGGCCCGATCTCGGAGAATTCCTTGGTCAGCCGCGCATAGGCCGACGGGTCTGCGCCGCGCGCAAGTTCGGCTTGTATGGTCTCCCAGCGCTCGACCAGTTTATCGAGTTTGTCTTGTGGCAGGCTCGTCATGGGTTTGGGGCGGCGCGGTTTGCGTGCGCAGGGCTTAGCCGCGCAGGATGATGAACGGTTGATCGCGTTGGGACAAGCGTCGGCGGACTGGCCGATCGCTGTCGGACATATAGAGGTGACGGAGCGCTAGCGCAATTTGTCACCGCGGCGCGTACGGGGGTCGTCGACCTCGATCCAGCGGTGACCTTCACGGACCGGTGCCTGGGCGAGCGTCAATTGGTCCGAGATGGCGCGCATCAGCCCGGCGAGCGGAGGCGGCAACCTTAGCGCCGAGGCCTGCAGGCCGCCGATCGGAGCGACCAGAGCCAGTGCCGAAACCAGAATAACACCTGCAACGATCCACTGCAGCCGACGATGTCTCGTCAGGTCGAGGCAGGAGCGCAGCGCTGCGACTGCGGATCTTATGCCCTCGAAAACACTGCCTCGGACGTGTTGCAGATATGCGTGCAGCCCGCTGAGGCCAGCC
>JAKALI010000714.1 GCA_021813195.1 Pseudomonadota bacterium | reverse complement strand
CGTGTGCGCTTCGCCGGAATATTGACCCATGCCTTCCTGCTGTCGGCCAAAGCGCGCAAGGCATTGGTGTCGTATGCTTTGTCGGCGAGAAGGATCGCGCCCGGCCTGAGGTCAGCGAGCATCGGTTCAGCCATCATGCTGTCGTGGGTTTGACCAGCGGTCAGCGCCAACGCCACCGGACGCCCATCCGCGTCAACCAGCGCATGGATTTTGGTCGTCAAGCCGCCTCGGGAACGTCCCATGCAGCCATCGTCATCATCCCCTTTTTTGCCGTGGCCGCATGCTGATGGACCCGGACGCAGGAGCTGTCGATCATGACGATGTCGCCATCGAAAGCTTTTGATATTTCATCGAGAATGTGGCTCCAGACGCCAGCCTTGCGCCAACGAACGAAGCGGTTGTAGCAAGTCGTTGAAGGGCCATAACGCTCTGGAACGTCCGCCCAAGGCGAGCCGGTACGGAACCGCCAAAGAATGCCATTGATGACCCGCCGATCGTCAACGCGCGGCACGCCGCGCGTGTTTGTCGGCAGGTGCGGCTCGATCTTCGAAAACTGTTCGTCCGTCCGCCAAAATTGATCCCGATTCATCGGTGCTTCCTTTCGGAAGCCGTGAATCATAAACCGCTGATCACGCGAACCATTTTATGGGTCCAGACCCTAATGCTTCTGAAGAATGTGGACGAACCCGGCGCTGCCCAAACCGCCATTGTGCTGCAGCGCGGTCCGTGCCCCCGGCACCTGGCGCGCGCCGGCGGCGCCGCGCAGCTGCCAAACCAGTTCGGTGATCTGCGCCAGCCCGGTGGCGCCCAAGGGATGACCCTTGGATAGAAGCCCGCCGGACGGATTGACCACATATTTCCCCCCATAGGTGTTCTGGTCTTCCATGACGAACTGCTCCATTTCGTCTTCGCGGCACAGCCCGAGGGCGGAATAGGTGATGACTTCATTGCTGGTGAAGCAGTCGTGCAGTTCGATCACGTCGATGTCTTCGGGGCCGATGCCGGCGTCCTTGTAACAACGCGTGGCCGCTTCCCGGCTAAGGGCGCGGAACATCACGTCGAGGGGGTCGCTTTCGAAGAATTCGCGCTTGTCGCTGCACCAGCCCTGGCCTGCCAGACGGACATCGGCGCGCAGGCCGTTCCGGCGCGCGAACTCCTCGCTGCAGACGATCACCGACGCGGCGCCGCAACTTGGCGGGCAGGCGTAGAGCTTGTGCAAGCCGCGATAGACCAGCTGAGAATCGAGCACCTCCTGCTCGGACAGCGGTTCGCGGAATATCGCATAGGGACTGTTGGCGGCGTGCCGGCGCGCCTTGACCGCAACCCGCGCCAGCGCGTGGTCGCTGACCCCGTAGCGTTGCTTGAGCAGATCCACCTGGCAGCCGAACAGCTGGATGGCTGGCGGCAACGCGCGTTCCTCCTCGGTGAGATGCATCAGATCAGCAACGGCGCGATTGTGGCGATGGACCGGGCTCAGTCGGTCCGGGAATACCAGGTCAAGGGCGCCGCGCGCCATTTGCTCGAAGCCGACCGCCAGGGCGCAGTCGACGATCCCGCCCTTGATTGCTTGGGCCGCCAGCGCGAAAGCGGTCGAACCGCTGGCGCAATTGTTGTTGACGTTGACGATCGGAACGCCGGTGATGCCGACATTGTAAAGCGCCGCCTGGCCGGAACAGGAATCGCCATAGACATAGCTGGCGAAGGCTTGCTGCACACGATCATAGGCGACGCCGGCGTCATCGAGTGCGGCCTGAGCCGCTTGCGCCCCCATGATGTCGTAGGATTCGCTCTGTCCCGGTTTTTTAAACGGGATCATGCCGACGCCGGCAATTACAACCTCGGTCATTCGCGCGCTCCTTGCGGCTGGCGTCAGGACAACATCTCGACGAAGGCGCGCACCCGTGTAATCAACTGGCCTGACGGCGCGCCGACCTGCCAGCTGCCTTCCAGACTGGCGCTGGAAACGCCTTTCTTCTGGAAATAATCGCGGAACAGTTCGACGTGCAGGCCGCCATAGGGGCAGCCGATATAGGTGTAGAAGATCAGCCCCTTCGAGCCGGCCTGTTCATAGATCTGCTCGATATATTTCAGCTGGTTGACGGGTGAGGTCACCACGAAGTGATCGAGCACGAACCTGGCCATGCTTTCCAGCGGCGGGACGTCCTCGCGCCAGTCCTTGTAGTAGGGGTTGGGGGTGTACCAGCTGAGCAGCGCCCCGCCCATATCGTCCACCGCCTTGAAGACGCCGAACTCGAGACCGCGTGCGCCGACCCAGGTCAGGGGAATGATCTTGCCGAGCGGGGAGGACACGAAGTCGGCAGTGGAAATCTCCGCGATCATGCGGTCGAGCAGATCTTCGAACTGTTCCGGCTTGCCGAAATAATGGGCCGACCCCATCAACAGGAACAGGACCGGCAGGCTCTTGAAGTAAAGAGGGTTCTTGGTCCGGAGCTGCAGGGTCGTGCGGAACTGGGCTAGGATCCGGTTGAGTCGGACGATTTCCATCGCCATCCTGGCTTCGTCCACCGGTTTCCCGGTGAGGAAATGGGCGATCCCTTCGAGTTCCGAGGTGAGGAACTTGACCATCTGCTCCATCCGTTCGGCGCCGCCATGCACCGGCTTGATCACCTGCTCGACCCGGTGGATGTCAAAACCGAATTCGCGGATCATCTCGTAGGCCATGTTGAGCGGCTCGCACACCGAGCTCAGCGCGACCACCTTTTGGACGGATTTGTTCCGCCGCAGGTACCATTCGCCGAGCAGCGCGGAAACCATCGAACAGGTTTCCTTCGGCATGTCGAAAATATCTTCCGCCGCCTTCGCCCCTTCTTCGCCGACGGTCAGTCTTCCCAGATCGTAAACGGCCAGGGGAACAGTGTCGCAGGCATAGAGCAAGGGCGCTTCCATGAGGCCGGTCGACCAGGCGGCTTGCTTGCCGATCTGGTTGCCCTTCTCGGCGTCGTCCATGTAGCTCAACGCCATGTCGTAAAGGTCGTTGACGGTCTTGGAGTAGGAGTGAGCATGCCGGCTTTGCTCGATATATTCGAGCTGATTACGCGGTTCCTGCAGAGCCTCGACGGGCTTATCGATTAGCATTTGCATAATGCCTTTGCTCCCCTGGTTTCCTTGAGAACTTCGACGAACGCCTCGAGCCTGGTCTTGATCTGGCCGGTATCGCCTTGCGAGAAGGGGATGTCCCGCGC
>JAKALI010000044.1 GCA_021813195.1 Pseudomonadota bacterium | reverse complement strand
TTGGCTTCGGCTTCGGCGGCGAGGCGAACCTCTTCCTCGGCCTTGCGCTTGGCTTCGGCTTCGGCGGCGAGGCGAGCGTCTTCCTCGGCCTTGCGCTTGGCTTCGGCTTCGGCGGCGAGTCGAACCTCTTCCGCGGCCTTGCGCTTGGCTTCGGCTTCGGCGGCGAGGCGAGCGTCTTCCGCGGCCTTGCGCTTGGCTTCGGCTTCGGCGGCGAGTCGAGCCTCTTCCTCGGCCTTGCGCTTAGCTTCGGCTTCGGCGGCGAGTCGAGCCTCTTCCTCAGCCTTGCGCTTGGCATCGGCTTCGGCTGCGAGACGGGCTTCCTCCTCCTCGCGGCCCACGGCTTGGGCAATCGATAGCGCTGGGGTCTGCGGCGTGCGGGCTTGGGGCCGCGCAATGCCATTTTCAACGAAGCGGATCGGGCTATTCGGACCGACGTTGGGCGCAATCTGTTTCACCGCCGTTGCGAATGCGTCCAGTCGTGCGCGCTCGTCGGGCGCGTCCCCAACGATGCGAAGGGTCGTGCCCTGCACCTCAAACTTTGCCCAGTCATATCCTTTCGCTGCCAAATGCTCCGCAAGGCTCTTAAGCGACGGCGAAAGTGCGGCTTGATCGAAGCCGGTTCGGGGTGAAGGCTGCGTCCCGAGGTTGGCGAGCACGGGCGGCAGGATCGCGACGAGGGCCGCAAGCGCAAGGGCTCCCCAACCCAACTCATGATCGGAGTCGCTGGCGGTGGGGGCAGAATTACTCGTCGCAGCCACGCCACGCCATTCGCCAATCAGCCAGTACGCAAGGCCGCCGGCAAGACCGGTGAACATGGCATTGAAAAAGGCCTGCACCGAATGCACCGCCTCGCGGGTTTCAGCGCCGTAACGGTGGAGCCAGAGAAATCCGATGATGCCGATGAGGGCGCCAGCAATCGCCCAGTAGGCAACGCCATGCAATCGGCGGTAGGTTGCAAACACGATCGCAGCGACGGCAGCCGGCCACGCGAACAAGACGACGTTGCGCAGCCGCTCAAGAAACCCCCAAAACCCCTGTTCGGCAAAGCGTCCGTGGGTGACGGGAATGTCCAACACACGAGCCACAAGCGTGGCGACAACGAACGCCGCTAGAATCCCGAATGCCATGCGGGTGCGATTGACTGGCATTGCCGTCTCCGGTCCTTGTCGATCTGTGGCCCCCGCCATGGACTACATACACCGTTGTTTCGGTGTCGCCCAATATAGAACGATCTGTTAACCATACTCGTTACCTGAGGGATTTCCGCGAAAGGCAACGAACTCTTACCCTCTGTTCAAGGCTCCGTCGTGTCCGAGACGAACTCGAATTCAAATACGCTCAGGGAACCTTTTGACCGACGTAAGGATGGCGGACCCTTCGATATCATCGGAGACGTGCACGGCTGTTCGGCCGAGTTGCAGGCGCTGCTAGAGCAACTGGGATATCGCGTCCAGCTGGTGGGAAGAGGGGATCGGCGGCATGCCGCCATCGAGCCGCCCCCCGGCCGGCGAACGATCTTCGTCGGCGATCTCGTCGATCGCGGTCCATGTGCGCCCGATGTGCTGCGGATCGTGATGGCGCTGTGCGAGCAGCACGGCGGATCCTGTGTCATCGGCAATCACGATGAGAAGTTCCTGCGCTGGCTCAAAGGACGGGATGTCACGCTGTCCCATGGTCTCGACCTCACCGTGGCGCAAATGGCGGGCGAGACAGACACATTCCGCTCGCGCGTGCGAGCCTTCCTCGAGCGATTGCCGTTTTATCTTTGGCTCGCAGGTGGCCGATTGGTGGTCGCCCATGCGGGTATCGCCGAGGACATGATAGGCCGCGACGATGCTCGCGTTCGACGATTTTGCCTTTATGGAGATACGACGGGAGAGACAGACGAACTGGGTTTGCCTGTACGCTATCACTGGGCCGCCACCTATTGGGGATCGGCAAGCATCGTCTATGGACACACCCCGATCCCGTGTGCGGATTGGGTGGGCAACACCCTGTGCCTCGATACCGGGTGTTGTTTCGGCGGCGCGCTGACCGCTCTGCGCTGGCCAGAGGGCAAGATCGTTTCAGTTCCAGCCCTCAAGACTTATGCGCACGCTCGCCGCCCGTTTGGACATCCGCCCGTGCGTCCATCACGCCGGCCGAGCCACGAAGACGCGCCGACGTGATCTACTCGCCGAAGATCTGGCGCTGGCCGAGATTGCGGAAGAGCTGCTTCAGGATGCCCTCCTCATTCCCCCCGGGGGCCGGGGTTGTGCGCGAAATGAAATCGAACACTTTGCCGTCCTGAATGCCGTAGTTCGCCACGCGGTCGACGGTTCCGGTTTCATTGAAATAGACCGCCAGCACTTTGCGGTCGATTTCCTTCGGATTGAGGAATGCGACCTGAGACGTTGTGCTGGAGATGTAGTAGTAGGCCTTGCCCGAGCCGGTCGTCGTGGTCGAGGTCGGTGTGCCGAGCGCGAGTGTGACCTGTTCCTGGCCCATGCCCGGCTGGATTTGCTGGATGTCGCTCTCGCGAAAGAGCTGGCCGTGCTTGGTGATTTGTTCCGAGCAGCCAGCAGCCAAGAGCGATGCGGCAATAAGGGCCGCCGCGATCACTGCCGAGCGCGCGCCCACAAAGGGCGTTTCGCAGCGGATTGCGCCATATCGCTTGATCGTTCGAGCCTGCGACATCCGCGTCACGTCATCCTTTCGAAAGGCTAGAGATCTCGAATCATCTGGAAACCATGCCCATGTGACCCCATAACGGCAGGGTCCGGGGCTGGCAATGTCGGCAGGCAGGCTGTCCCCGGGTTCGTCCCGCACATGACGACGGATGCGCCCCAAATGTTGACCCGCTTTTTCCAGCGATCCCCGGACCGCGCGAGAGCAAAGCAGCTTTATGGCGCGATCGTGACCGCAGCGCGAGCGCCGGTGCTCTATGCCGAGTTGGGTCTGGAAGACAGCCCGGCCGGCCGCTTCGAAGCCGTCGTGCTGCACCTCTTTCTCGTCATGGAGCGCCTGCGGGCCGGTGGTGCCCCATTAGAAGCGATTGCGCGCGACTTGGTCGATACTTTTGTGGAGGACATGGACGACAACCTGCGCGAAATGGGTGTCGGCGACTTGAGTGTGCCCAAAAAGGTCAAGAAGGCCGCTGCCGCATTCTACGAGCGGGCGGCCCTCTATCGCCCGGTTCTCGATCAGAATGATGACGCGGCTCTTGCTGCAGCGATTGCACAATCACTCCCGGCGGCGCTGGGGCGGGACCTCGTTTCGTCTGCGATTGCCGCCCATGTGATGAAAACCATGGCCGCACTCGCGCACCATACGGATGGTGATCTGGCCGCCGGCGTGGTGACGCTTCCCGTGCTCTCGCGATCAAGATGAGAAGGAACCGGCTCGGCATGCCGCAAGTGCAGAGTACGCTATGAAGGATGCGATCTGTCCCCTGGATTGGTGCCATGCCATCAACGAGATCGGCGCACGCGGTCTGGAGCGTGAGCGCACGGCGAGCGCGGCCGAACTGGCGGCGATCGCTGAAGCATTGGAACTGGAGGCGTGTTCAAGCCTCCATGTTCGCTACCGGATTCGGCCTCTGCGCTCGGAATGCTACCGTTTGACCGGCGCGATCGGCGCAGAGGTGGTGCAAACGTGCGTGGTAACGCTGGAGCCCGTTGCAGCGCGGATTGATGAAACCTTCGACGTCGAGTTCCACCATGAGGCGATAGCGCCAGAGATTGATGTTGAGCTCGAAATCCTGACGGCACCCGAAATTGAGCAGGTGGAACATCAGTCGATTGCGGTGGGTCGCATCGCGTACGAGACGCTTGCCGCCGCGCTCAATCCCTATCCGCGTAAGCCGGGCGCCCAATTCGACTGGAGCGACCCGAAGGCAGGCACGGCAGCGGACCATCCGTTCGCGGCGCTGCGAAATCTCAAAAAACCCGCGTCGTGAGTAATCCCCGCGCGAGGTGTGCACTCCGTTAGGACCGGCCAGCGAAGCGCTGAGCAATTAGCAGCACAAGCGGCGGGATCAGCGCCAGCGCGCCATAGAGCAGGACGTGCTGCAAGACCGCCGCATTCAGCGCCTCAAGCGTTGCCGGATCGTTAGGGCTCATGTCGAGCGGCACGCGCGGCCAGCGAAGCCCGGCGAGATAGCCAACGGCGGCGATCCACATCAGCGAGATGACAAGACCTGCGGTCTTCATGATTTTCCCTCGCGTTTCAATTCATCGATCTTGAGTTGCTTGCGGCTGTGTGCCTGCGGGCTGCCGAGCAATGCTCAGCGAGCAAGTTCTCTTAGGCCGCGCCGAATGAGGGCTGCCGTGGCGGCTCCGTTCCCCAAGTCCTTGAGTGCGGCGGAGACGGCGGTCGTCGCTTGGCTCGGATGGTAGCCGAGGTTCGTCAACGCGGAAATCGCCTCGGCAGCTGCATGGCCTTCCGCTGGAGCAGCCTCGGGCGAATCCCCAGATGTGCCACGATCCGGCGCTTCGAGCCCGGCAACGGAGAGGGCGGGGACCTTGTCCTTCAGTTCCGCCGTGATGCGCTGGGCGAGCTTGCGTCCCACACCAGGGGCCTGCTCGATGCTCGCCCAACTCTGCAGGGCGATCGCATTGGCCAGGTCCTGGGAGGAGAGCACGCTTAACACGCTAAGCGCGACCTTGGCGCCGACACCTTGGACGGTTTGTAAAGTCCGAAACCAGGTCCGCTCGACCTCGCTGGTGAAGCCATAAAGTCGGATGGCATCCTCGCGCACATGGGTATCGATGGTCAGGGTCGCGGTGTCCCCAGGTTTCAGGTTGCGCAACGTGCGGGCCGAGGCCTGAACCTCATAACCCACGCCATTGACGTCGAGGATGAGATGGCTCTCGCCGACGGCTTCGACGATGCCTTTGAGGCGTCCGATCATCGCGCAACCTCGCGGGTGGCCCGGGTGGTGAGCAGGCGGGCGGTGCGGTGGCTGGCGTGACAGATCGCTATGGCGAGGGCGTCGGCTTCATCGGCACTATCGACGCGCGCGCGAGGGAGCAGGAAGGAAATCATTGCGCCGATCTGCTGCTTTTCCGCATGCCCGGCGCCCGTCACCGTTTTCTTGATGAGGTTGGCCGGATATTCGGCCACCGGCAGGCCCTTCATGGCTGGCGCGAGGAGGGCCATGCCGCGTGCCTGGCCGAGCTTCAAGGTGGATCGGGGATTTTCGTTGACGAACGTCTCTTCGACGGCCGCCTCAAGGGGGCGATGATCGCCGATAACGCTTAGGATGCCGCGATAGAGCTCGGCGAGGCGGTTAGCAAGATCGCACCCCGGGTCCGACGTGATAATGCCCGAGGCGACGTAGCTTAAGCGCGGCCCGTCACTGTCGATGACGCCCCAGCCCGTGCGCCGCAGACCTGGATCGAGACCGATGATGCGCACCATGCTACCCCCTGTGATGGGGGCATCGTCTAGCATGGTTCGTGATTCGTGGGATGCCGACGGCGAGCCGACGTTACGCCTCGGGGTCAGGCCATCGCCTTGACGCGGGCGGTCAAGCGCGACACCTTCCGGCTCGCGGTCTTCTTATGCAGAATGCCCTTCTGGGCGGTTCGCGCGAGGATCGGCTCCACGGCCTTCAGGGCCGCCGCGGCCTTGGCCTTGTCGCCCGAGGCGATCGCTTCCTCGACGCTGCGCACGCTCGATTTCATGCGGGACTTGCGCGCCTTGTTGATGTTCGTCCGGCGAACCATCTGACGGGCGGCTTTCTTCGCCGACGAGGTATTGGCCATGGGATGTGCGTTCCTGTCTTGGTTAGGGCTGCCCACTGGTCCGGCTCGAGGCGCAACCCGTTGGGGCGCGACGTGCCCAACGATCGCGGCGCAGCGTTGTATGTGACATGTACATAGAATTCCCGTGCTCGAAACGGGCCGTTTCAAGCTATTGTCGCCTGGTCGTATAGCCGGGGTGAAAGCACCGGTCAACGGCCCCGGAACGAGCTGTCCCAGGAGATCATCACGGTCAGCGAGCGCGATGCGGGCCGATAGCGCCTCGCCGCCGCCGGGCCTTGTGCGCCCGAAGAGAAAAACCGACGGTGTCATCGGCCCGTGGGCTGCGATGCGGATAAGCAGATTATTTGCGCGCAAGCCTCATTGCTGGCTCATTAGACTGCCACCACGGCCCTCCGATCGGGTCGCTGGCTCTTTGGCTCTCGGCCTTGAGCGCGACGGCTAGGGCTCTGGCGGCAATACGCATAGGAACGATCGCAATGCGGCCAAATTTTCTGAAGTTGGGACGATGCTTGCAAGGCTTGCTCCGCGGCAGGGCCGTGTCGACAGGCTTTGCCGCCGCTGTTTTGCTTGTCACGGTGGCCGGCCCGGTTCAGGCTATTGAACCGGCAGCTGATGAGGAGGAAGCCCTCAAGGCATGCGAGCGGCGTCTTTGCACCATGGTGCTCACGCAAAAAGCGGCAGGCGACGATCTCTCCTGCCGGCTCGCCAAGACCTGGGACCGCGATACGCTCAAAGGTGGTGAAGAGAAAAAGGTCTCTTGGGGATTCGGAGACGCGCAATGCAAGGTGGCCTTGGATGTCAAGCGGAAGGATGTCATCTCAGCGTTAACCGACAAGAAGGCTCAAATCGAAATCGCGCCGCATACGGTGAATTGTCAGGTTGAACGCGGTGGGGAGGTCCGTCCCGTGACGGCAACACTCGCGCCGCGCCTGCAATTCAAGGATGGTCGCGCACAGAAGATCTGGATTGGATTGAAGGAGATCAACGGCCCCGCCGACGTGAAGGCCACGGTGTGGATGGCGGCGAAATTAGAGGACACGCTCGGCATCTTTCACAAAAGTATGCTGAAGTCGGTCAACAAGTTCCTCCACGAGAAATGCGCACAGCGTTATTTTGCCGACGGCACGCCGAAACCTGATCCGGCTGAACGGAAAAAGACAGCGGCAAAGCAGGCGGCTGAAAAGAAGGCCGCTGAACAGAAGCCATCCGCAAGCAAAGCAACAGAAACAAGCGCAGCTGAGAAAAAGGCATCCCTGTCGGCGACGGGGGGCAAACCAGAAACGAGCCTCACACAGAGTCCGGCTTCGCCGGCCGAACCGGCGAGAGCAACGACCTCGCAACCGACTTCTGCCGGGTCGATCAAGGCGGCTGGCAGCGAGTGACGGCTTCGCTTTCAGCGATCTCGCTCGCCCGCGTCGCGCTCGCGCTTCTCGGCCTGACCATCGTTGCCATTGCGGCGCCCGCCAGCGCCCAACCGCCCGCTCACGCGCAGGCGGATTGCTTCGAACTGTTAGAACAGGGTTCGGGAGACGAGATCACATGCGAGGCCCCGTTGCGGCTAAGTGCCGAGGAGCGGGCGGAGTTGGAAGCGGGCTCGCGCGGTTACGTTACCGACGTTGCCTGCACGCTCAGCATTCGCATTTCGCGCTCGCTTGTTGAGCGCGCCATCTGGGAGGACGACTACGTCTTTCAAAGTCCGCAACAACCGCTGGTCTGTCGTGTCACGATGCCCAAACGCACCCTCGACATAACGGCCACGTTCGCCCCCCGCGTCACAATCGCCAAAGGCGAGGCCATTGACGCGTCTTTGGGTCTCGACAATGTGGAGGGCGTGAGCCGCGTGCTGTCATGGCCTGTGAAGCAGTTCATCAATCGCTGGCCTTCGATCCGTGCGGGCACGCTGCAGGCTGTCAACGCCTATCGGGCTCATGCCCGGCGTAAGCGCAACGCTCAGCGTGAGCGTGCCGTCACACCGTGAGGACGGGACCTGCCGGCTGCGCAGCGCGAAGTACTGACGTGTGTCAGATTGAACAAGGCGCGCGCCCAGCGCTTATCGCATAGCATGGATTTTCTTATTGGAATTCCGACGCCTCGTCCGCTACGAGCCAGCCAAGCGAAAAGGAGCACGCATGACCGATCGTCCTGTTCTTACCACCTCCGCCGGCGCCCCCGTCGCCGACAATCAAAATTCTCTCTCAGCAGGGCCGCGCGGCCCGCTGCTGCTGCAAGATGTGCATCTGCTCGAGAAGCTCGCCCATCAGAATCGCGAGCGCATTCCAGAGCGCGTTGTCCATGCCAAGGGTTGGGGCGCGTTTGGCACGCTCACCATCACCAACGACATTACGCAGTACTCATGTGCCAAGATTTTCGAGAAGGTTGGCAAGAAGACAGACATGCTGGCGCGTTTCTCGACGGTCGCAGGCGAGCAAGGCGCGGCGGATGCGGAACGCGACGTGCGCGGTTTTGCGCTCAAGTTCTATACCGAAGAAGGCAATTGGGACCTGGTTGGGAACAACACGCCGGTGTTCTTCGTGCGCGATCCGTTGAAGTTTCCGGATTTCATTCGCACGCAAAAGCGTCACCCCAAAACCAACCTGCGCTCACCGACCGCAATGTGGGATTTCTGGTCGCTGTCGCCCGAGAGCCTGCATCAGGTGACGATTCTGATGTCGGATCGCGGACTGCCTGTGGCGCCGATGTACATGAACGGCTACGGCAGTCACACCTTTTCGCTTATCAATGCTAGGGGCGAGCGGTTCTGGGTGAAATTCCACTTCAAAACCCTGCAGGGCCACAAGCACTACACCAACGCCGAGGCCGAGCAGGTCATCGGCAAATGCCGCGAGAGCTATCAGCGCGAGCTGTTTGGAACCATCGATCGGGGTGAATTCCCGAAGTGGCGCATGATGATCCAGGTCATGCCCGAAACGGATGCGGACAAGGCGCCCTTCAATCCGTTTGATCTGACGAAGGTGTGGCCGCACGCCGACTATCCGCTCATCGAAGTCGGGATCATGGAGCTCAATCGCAATCCCGACAATTACTTTGCCGAGATCGAGCAGGCCGCGTTCTCGCCATCCAACATCGTGCCAGGCATCGGTTTTTCGCCCGACAAAATGTTGCAGGCCCGCATTTTCTCCTACGCCGATGCACACCGCCATCGGCTGGGCACGCACTATGAGGCGTTGCCTGTCAATGCGCCGAAATCCGCCGTTCATCACTATCACAAGGACGGCGCAATGCGATTTTTCCGCAATGACACAGGCAATCCGGACGCCTACTACGAGCCGAACTCCTTCGGTGGTCCCAAGGAGGCACCGCAGTACCGCGAGCCGCCTCTCAAGATTTCGGGCGACGCCGATCGCTGGAATCATCGTGATGGCAACGACGACTTCACGCAACCGGGCAATCTCTTCCGTTTGATGACAGCTGAAGAGCAAGGCCGCCTGATGGACAACATTGCGGCCGCCATGCAAGGCGTTCCAACCTTCATTGTCGAGCGTCAGGTGGCGCTGTTTGCCAAGTGCGATCCGGCTTACGGCGCGGGTGTTGCCAAGCGCATGGGCGTCACCGTGCCATCTGTGAATGCCCAACAGGCTGCAGAGTAAATTTGGCGCTGCGTTTTAGCGCCGTCACGATGGATCACCCGTCCGCATCCTGCGGACGGGTGATTTTTTCAACAACCAGACGGCCGGGGCACGCCGGTTGCCGTGAAGGCCGCGCGCTGGCGGTCTCGTACGCTGTCGAGTGTAAAACCGGCGATTGTGTCGTTGAAGAGCCGATACCAATTCTCTCGAGCTTCCAAGTGGAGGAAGACACCACCAAGCCCGATCGCCGCACGATCCATGAAGACGAACTCACGTGGGATGGTCACTGGTCCTTTCTCTTTCAAAATCCGGTGGACGCTGAAGGCCTCTTTGCGCCCGTATTCGCCGGGCTTGACGTCTTCGGCGATGGTGCGCACGCGATCATCAAGAAGTGGGCCGTATATGAAGCGCGCCCAAATGTTGAGCGCTTCCATGAGATCCTTGGTCAGGCCCTTGAAGCCCCAGGTGTCATAAGCGTGGGCGATGCGCTCCTCATCATTCTCGAGCAGTCCCTTGTAGAGGTCGATCACGCCGCCCACGAACGATACCGGGAAGGTCCGGATGCAACCGTAATCGAGAAGATTGATGCCGACCGGCGTGCCGGAGTCGCTGCGGACGGTATAGTTGCCCAAGTGCGGGTCGCCGTGAATGACGCCGAAGTGCGAGAAGGGATACCACCAAGCGCGGAACATCGCGCGTGCAATCACGTTGCGCACCTCGATCGGGTCATGCTTGTGTTCGAGCAGGCGCGTGCCGTCGAGCCACGTCATCGTGAGTAGTCGGCGCGTGGAGAGGGTGTCGTGAACCTCCGGCACGCGGATCATGTCGCAGCCGGAGAAGATGTGCGCATAAAGCCGTGTGTGGCGGGCTTCCAAATCGTAGTCGAGCTCCTCGCGCAATCGGGCGGCAATCTCGGTGAGGATCTGCGAGGTCTCGATGCCGGGGTCCATGCGGGCGTGCAGCGCAAAGACGATCTTGAGTTGATTGAGGTCGGCTTCGACGGCCGATTGCATTTCGGGGTATTGCAGCTTGGCGGCCAGCGGCGTGCCATCGAGCGCAGTTGCCCGGTGCACCTGCCCCAAAGAGGCGGAAGCTGCCGCGCTCTCGTCAAATGAAAGAAAATGGGCGCGCCAATCGGGGCCCAATTCAGCCTGCATACGCCGGCGCACGAAGCCCGGCCCCATGGGCGGCGCCTGACTTTGCAGCTGTGATAATTCACGCGCGTACTCGGGTGGCAAAGCCTCGGGGATGGTGGAAAGAAGCTGAGCCACCTTCATCAACGGCCCCTTGAGCCCGCCAAGCGCTGCGGCGAGCTCCGCAGCCTGCCGCGATTGGTCCCCCTCAAGGCCGAAGAGGCGCTGGCCCGCGACCTTGGCCGCAACCGAACCGACATTCGTGCCGACCTTCACATAGCGTGCCGCGCGCGCTGAGAAGCGGTTATCTTCGTCGTTCATGAGACCCCTCGGCTTGCTCGTATCCAATACGTGGGAGCCGGTGATCAGGATTGCCAGCATCATAGGCCGCAAGCTTCCTCGGACGCTGACATTTGCAATCCCGTGGCGGCGGACTAACTTCGGCTACGATGGATTGCCTTCAAACGCGTCCTGAGCCTGGAGAAACACTCAGATTATGTCACGCCAAGCCCATCGGTATCGCCGCACGGCCGGTTTGTTTTCATCAATCCTCATGTCGGCGGGACTCATTCTAGCCGGCGTTGGCGGTTACGCATGCTGGCGTGGTTGGCAGACCCTCGACTGGCCGCGCACGGAGGGCGAGATCGTCATCGGTGATCTGCAACTCGAAGAGAAGACCCGCACCGTCCCGATGACGGACAAGCATCGGGGCGGGCGAGAGATCTCGGATATTCTGGCGACACTCGCAATCACATATCGCTATGGCGTGGATGGCGTCGCCTTCGAGGGGCGCGGCTTGGAGCCCTGGGATTTCGGCATTCAAGGCGCGGGCAAGGTTCGCGCCTTCAGCGCAGAACACCCCCCTGGCAGCCGCGTCGAGGTGGCCTACGATCCCCGCGATCCGCGCCGTTCGTACCTCATGCCCGGTCCGAGCACGACGGCTCTGACCATGGCGTCAATCGGACTAGCGCTCCTTGCCGTGGGATTTCTTTTGGGCCGCATCGCGCGGCGGGCGTGACGGAATTTGCCATCGGCGGAGCAGGACGGCGTGTCATCACAACCGCTCAGATGGCTGATCCGTTCTCTCGGTCCTGAACAGGCTTACCGGCCGCAGACGGCGTGGGGGCCGATCGCTGCCATTCTCGCGACGGCTGTGATCATCGCGGCGGCGCCTTTGGCAGGCTACGTGTTGGCGCGCAGTTATGCTTTTGCTGTCGGTCTTGGAGCGCCGGGGGCGTTCTCGCCAGGCTTGATCGAAGCGCGGCTGATGACGCATGAAGCGCTGTATGTCGTCGGGCTCAATCTCGCGCTCTGTGGTCTCACGATCGCGGCGGCGTCTCTCTTCGGCGGCCCCGCCCCAGCGGTGCTCGCGCTGCATCCCCCTGCTGGCGGCTGGCGCGCCTATGGCGCGGCGCTCGTCATCGCAATGGCGGCGACGGCGGTATGGTTCGGTGTGCTGCTGTCCGTCATGCCCGAGCTCGTGGCTGAGGATGTGAGGCCCTACCGTACCTTGATGGAGCGCGAACGCAGTTGGCTCATGCCACCTATCCTGTGCCTGCTCGCGCCCGTGGCCGAGGAGGTTCTGTTCCGCGGCTTTCTGTTCTCGGGTCTCGCCCGATCGCGGCTGGGGGTGGTCGGGGCTGCGCTCATTTCGTCGGCTGGCTGGACGGTACTCCATGTCAATCGAACCGAGCTTGCTTACGTCCAGCTGTTGTTGTCGGGGCTGCTCTTGAGTTGGCTTCTCGTGCGAACCGGTAGCTTGCGGATCCCCATCGTGGTTCACGTGCTCTTCAACATCGGCGTCAGTTTCGTCGTGATCGTCTTGCAGCTACCGGCTTGAACGGCAGCATAAGCACCGCTTAAGCAAACATTAACTGCAAATTTACAACCTTCAGTATAAGTATATTCAGCTTGGCACGTTTTGCGTGCATCGCGCCAGGCTGGATCGGACACCGTGGTCCGGCAAAATTTTATGGAGTTCAGTGTGATGCGTCATCTCCCAGCCTGCTGTGCCCGCCGGACCACGGTCGATCTGACAAAAGCCTCTGAACCTGGACGATCCCATGCCCCAACGCTCAGCGCGCGGGCCTTGCTGAAATTGTCAGTGGCGAGCATGGCCATCGGCATCGGGGTCTGTGTTGCTGGGAGCTCCGCTGCCGCGCAATTCGTGTGTCAGCAGTACGGTGGGGGTAGCGGCAATGCCGCGGCCGGTGACTACTCGATTGCGTGTGGTGAAGACGCGGTGGCGAAAGGAACCGGCGCAACGAGCTTCGGCTTCGCGACTGAAGCTCTGGGCGATTACTCCTCAGCCAGCGGCTATTTTGCTCGTGCATACGGCGGCAATGCGTTGGCAGCCGGCTCCTATGCCCGCGCCGAGGGTGACAACGCGGTGGTCATCGGATCCGTGGCGGTCGGTGGCGGCAACAACTCCACGGCGGTTGGCAGCGCCGCCGAGGCGATCGGTAACAACGCTACTGCCGTTGGCAACTCGGCGGATGCCCGCTCCCTCAACACAACCGCCATCGGCTCGAGCGCGCAAGCGACAGGGGTGAATGCGACCTCGATCGGCAGTCAGTCGGAAGCGTTAGGTGACAACACGACCGCGATCGGCCGCGCCGCCAAGTCTTCGGCGCAAAGCGCAACAGCGATCGGCGCTAGCTCACAAGCCAATGGTGAATTTGCGACCGCCACAGGCGTTGATGCCAGAGCCAGTGCCCGCAATGCCACCGCTGCCGGTGCCAGCGCTCGCGCAACACAAGAAAATGCGTCCGCCTATGGTCAGGGTGCATCCGCTTCTGGTGTTGGTGCGTCAGCCTTCGGCAAGAGTGCTGCGGCGAGTGCTGCGTCCACGATCGCAGCTGGCAATTCGGCGACAGCTTCAGCCACGAATGCCTCCGCGTTCGGCGCTGGCGCGCGCGCAACAGCATTGGGCGCGACGGCACTGGGCCAAAACAGCTTGGCGAATGAGTCGCGTGCGCTCGCAGTTGGTCAGGGGGCTCAGGCGCTGTCGGTCGGCGCCGTTGCCCTCGGTTCGAGAGCCACAGCGTCTGGTTCCACCGCCGTCGGCACGGACTCCGTTGCCTCGGGCGCAGACAGCGCTGCATTCGGCAAGAACGCGCGCGCGACGGGCACGAATTCCTCGGCACTAGGCGAATTCTCGTCCGCCTCCGGTAGCAGCGCCACGGCTGTGGGCCGGGGTGCGACCGCCGAGCACGACAACGCCATGGCGTTGGGGGCCAATGTTGCCACGACGCGGGCCGGTCAAGTCGTAATCGGTAACAGCGCCAACACGTACACCGCCGCGGGGATAGGGACAGATGCCAGCCGAGCCGCGCAGTCTGGCCCCCTGCAAGTTCTT
This sequence comes from Pseudomonadota bacterium, assembly GCA_021813195.1. The sequence continues at coordinate 490 of JAKALI010000044.1, read as the reverse complement.
ACGGTGGACGCCAACGGCAACCTTGCCGGCGACAATGGTGCCCTTCAGGCCCAGGTAGATGGTCAGGGCATGGCGATTGCCGCACTGCAGGGGGACGTATCCGTTCTCCGAAGTGATGTGTCGGCTCTCCAGAGCGAGATGTCAACGGTGCAAACCGACATCACGAATTTGCAGAGCGGCGCTTCGGCATTGGATGCGCGCGTGACGAGTGTCGAAGGGCAAGTGACGACACTGAGCGGGCAGACGGCAGCGAACGCGGCGGCGATTGGAACGCTCACGACATCGGTTGCCCAACATACAACGGCTATCTCAGCGCTCCAGTCCACGACGGCGGCACAAGCGACCACGCTCACCGATCATGCGCATCGCATCACGACGCTAGAAGGCTGGCGCACGACGACGCAGCAGCGGCTCGATGATGTAGCAGATAAGACCGCCCAAAACACAACGGACATTGCGGCCTTGTCGACCCGCACCGACACGGTCGAAA
>JAKALI010000713.1 GCA_021813195.1 Pseudomonadota bacterium | reverse complement strand
GCGGTGCTGAAGATCGACGCCAAGAACCTGCCCACGGTGCCGCTGGATCCGGCCGACGACGTCAAAGTGGGCCAATGGGTGGTGGCGATCGGATCGCCTTTCGGATTTGACAACAGCGTGACCTCCGGCATCGTAAGCGCCAAATCGCGCTCCTTGCCCGGCGATAGCTACGTGCCGTTCATTCAAACCGACGTGGCCGTCAATCCAGGCAACTCGGGCGGACCACTGTTCAACACGAAGGGCGAGGTGATCGGAATCAATTCGCAGATATATTCCGAGTCGGGCGGGTACCAGGGCTTGTCATTTGCAATCCCAATCGACGTGGCGCTCAATGTGGAAAACCAGTTGTTGCATCATGGCAGCGTCACGCGCGGGCGCCTTGGCGTAACCATCCAGAACGTGAACCAGGCACTCGCGGATTCCTTCGGTCTGAAGCAACCGGCCGGCGCGCTGGTCGGCTCGATCGAAAAGGATGGCCCCGCAGCCAAGGCGGGAATCGAGCCCGGTGACGTGATCCTGCGCTACAACGACAAGGACATTGCGAGCTCAAACCAGCTTCCGGTACTCGTCGCCGATACCGCGCCGGGAACCATTGCCAAGATCGAGGTGATGCGCAACGGCAAGATCAGGCACATCGACGTGACCGTTGGCCAACTCAAGAATGCCAAAGTCGCCTCCGCCGATGTCGCGGGACAGCCCCCTGGACGGCTGGGCGTTGTCGTGCGGCCTCTCGCTCCGGACGAGCAAAAGCAAGCCGGCGTGAACGGCGGACTGATTGTCGAGAACGCTACCGGGCCGGCCGCGAATGCGGGGATTCAGCCGGGTGACATGATTTTGTCCTTCAACGGCACGCCCGTCAAAAGTCCAGAGCAATTGAAGCAGCTTCTGGCGAAAGCCGGCAAGCACGTCGCGCTGTTGGTGCAGCGTGACGAGAACAAGATATTCGTCCCGGTGGATCTGGGATGACGGCGGGATCGAGCGACGAACCCCGGGGCAACGCGGATATTCTCACGCAGCCCCCGGTCGTTCCATTGGCCGAACGTAAAGTAGAAATTCCATGAAATCCGGAATGTCCGTGATTGCCACGGCAATCGCAGTATCCGGTCTGACACTGGCGCTGAATGTAATCGGCGCACCTGCCAGCCACCTGCCGGCGACACATCAGCAGGGCGAAGTCACCTGCCTCAGTGGAGGCATCGGCCTGACGCAGGCGCACACGATCAAGCACGCCGCCAAGGGCTACCCGCTGGAGCTTGAATTCGTGCTCAATGCAAAACCCAAAGACGAGTTTCTGGTCACAAAATGTGTTCCAATCTATTGACCTTGCACCCAAGTACAACGTTAAGCTTCCCACTTTCTGTTTTGCGCCATGAATCGGTCGGATCCGAAACGGATTCAATACACCATAGGAGAACTGGCGCGGCATGTGCGACTGCCGGTCACAACCTTGCGCTATTATGAGCGCACCGGCCTGCTGCAACCCGACCGCCGCAATGGCGCCAGATACCGGATCTACGGCGAGCGCGCAATCATGAGGCTGACCGCGATACGTCGAGCGCAGACCATGGGCTTTTCCTGTCGCGAAATCCTCGAACTGCTGAAACTCGACGCCAACATGAGGAATTCGTGCTCCGTGGCGCACCATATCTGCCAGGCGAAACTCACCCAGCTACGGGATCGAATCGCAATGCTTCAAATCGCCGTGCGTGAATTACGAAGACTGAGCAAGACATGCGGGGACAATGGATCCGACAGCCGTTGCGCGATCCTCCGTGGGATTTTCGACGTAGCGATAGTCCGCGGCGGCAGTCGAACCGTTGCGGCCCGATGAGCGCCCCTCCCGCGCCTGGCGCACGCACGCAGGCTTACGACGGGCGCGCGACGCCACGCGCGGAAAAACGGGTTTCGAAAGGCGTCGCCCAGGCGGGCGCAGCATTAGCGGCCGGTCTGGGGATCGTCGCGCTGCTCGGATGGGGGTTCGGATCCCCGCTGCTCGCGAGCTTCGACGCAAGCTGGGTACCGATGCCGCCCAGTACCGCGCTGCTGTTCGCGCTCTGTGGAAGCGCGGTCCTTTTCGCTGCGCGAACCCAGCCTGGTCGCGCGGCGTGGCGCATGGGCATGGCGATCGGGGCAGCTGTCGCGGTCCTCGCTCTGCTGCTGCTCGTGCTGTCCCGGACGGGCACATATCTCGAGGCGGAATACCTCGGCTTCGCCATTGCCGGCACGCCAGGCGGAGTGCGGGTCGGGCACATGTCGCCGGTGACAGCGCTATGCTTTGTGCTCGCCGGTTTGTCGCTCGCGGCCTCGCTTGCGTCGGTGCGTGGCCGGCATGGTCTGGCGATGATGGCTTTCTGGCTTGCCAGCTTCGTGATGGTTGTCGGCATCGTGTTCCTGCTGGCTTATTTCTTCGGCACGCCCCTGCTTTACGGCGGGGAGTTCATGCCGCCTGCGTTGACGACGAGTCTCGCCTTCACGGCGCTCGGCACGGCGCTGACGGCGTTCGCCGGGCCAAGGGCGTGGGCACCCGAGCAGGAGATCGAGGCGGCGACCCTGCGCGCCTCACGGTCTTACGTCCTCGTATTCGCGTTCCTGGCCGCCGGGCTGGTCGCCGTCGGCTACGTCTTTTTCCATCGGCACGAGCAGCAGTATATTGCCAACGTCAAACATCAGTTATCCGCCATCGCCGGGCTGAAGGCAGGCGAACTGGCGAGTTGGCGGGCCGAGCGGCTGGCCGACGCAAGAGCTCTCGCCGACAGCACTACTTTCTACGGACTGGCGCGGCGCGCCCTCGAGGACCCTGAGGACGCGCAGGCGCGGGATCAGCTTCGGGGCTGGCTGCGGGAAATCCAGGAGGCGGATCGCTACGATAAGGTCGTCCTGCTGGACACGCAGGGCATCGCGCGAATTTCGATTCCCGATAAACCGTCCCTCGCCGGCGCGCGGGAGCATGTGCGCGAAGCGCTGCGCTCGGGGCGGATTACCTTCATGGATATTCATCGGGACACCCCGGGAGATGCCCTCCACCTGTCAGTCCTGGCTCCCATTGCGGGCGCGAAGAATGGCCGCCACCCTCTGGGCGCGGTGGTCCTAGAAATCGATCCCGCCAAGTATCTTTATCCTTCGCTCGAGCGCTGGCCGGTGCCCAGCCGCAGCGCCACGCTCCTGCTGATTCGCCGCGATGGCAGCGACGCGCTGGTCCTGAACAA
>JAKALI010000712.1 GCA_021813195.1 Pseudomonadota bacterium | reverse complement strand
CCACGAAATCCTTCGCACATGGATTTACCGCGGGGAGTCGCTTGCGCGCCTGCTTCGTTTTCCTGTCGCCTTGTCGGGGCTGAGCCTGATCGCCTTGTTGCCCTTCGGAGTCCGGGTCGACCGCCGCCGTTATCGTGAGCAAAGGCTGGGAAAGAAGATTCGCGGCCCGGATCTGATCACGCCTCAGCAGTTCAATCGGCGCGTGCGCGGCAACGGTTTGGCGTTCGTCCTGACCGACAAATCGAATCTCCTAATGAGGGTTCTTCGGCGACGGCCGCAAGTGATTCAATTGCGCTCCGCAGACGAGTCGTCTCACACGCTGATCATCGGGGACACCGGGAGCGGAAAGAGCTCCTTGATCCGGCAGCTTCTGTACCAGATAAGCGAACGCAGCCACGTAGCCGTCATTCATGATCCGCATCGCGAATTTGCCGCCGAGTTTTTCGACGGCGAGCGCGGCGACCTGATTCTTAATCCCATTGATGTTCGCTGTCCGTTCTGGCGGCCTGGCGCCGAGATCCGGCATGAGGCCCAGGCACTGACAATCGCCACCAGCCTCTTCCCGGATCAGCCAAACGAACAGCGATTCTTCATTGAGTCCGCGCGGAAGGTCATGGCGCACCTGCTTACATACGATCCGACGCCGGCCGAATTGGCGTACTGGATGGAGCATCCCGAAGAGATCGATGCGCGCGCAAAACGGACCGAACTGGAATCCTTGCTGACGCAGAACGCGCCAGGCCAGCGCGCGGGTGTTTTGGGCACCCTCAACCAGACCGCCAACGCGTTCCGATTGTTGCCCGAATCAGCCGAGGGCCGCAAGACCTTCAGCGTTACCGAGTGGTCAAACCGCCGGGCTGGCTGGATCTTCGTCACGAACACTCAAGACACCCGCGAAGCCTTGCGCCCGCTTCAGAGCCTCTGGCTGGATCTGATTATCCTGCGGTTGCTGAGCCAAGGACGTGACGAAAACCTCCCGCCGGTATGGATCATTCTTGACGAACTCGCGAGCCTCCAGAAGCTTCCGCAGTTGCACACTGCCATCACCGAAAACCGCAAGACCGACAACCGGCTTGTACTGAGCTTCCAGGGCAAGAGCCAACTCGATAAGCGCTACGGCCAGGATGCGGAGACGATTTTGTCGCAACCGTTCACCAAGATTCTGCTTCGCACAAGCGAGCCACGGGCAGCCGAATGGATGAGCAAGGCGATCGGCGACATCGAGCTTGAACGTGTGCGCGAAACGCGCTCGAACGGGTTCGGCAGCCGGTATGGCCGAAGCTACACGCACGAGCGGAAGATTGAACCGCTGGTGCTACCCGCGCAGATCGAGGGACTCAATCCGCTACAGGGATATCTCCGTGTCGGCAACCATGTTGTGCTCATCGACTTTCCATACATTCCCCCGCAGAATGTAGCTCCTCCGCTCATCGAGCGTGACCTTCCAACACTTCGGCGGCGAAGCCTCCCACCTCATGATCCACCAGACGCTGCCGGCGAACCATCAGGCCCTATTGATTTAGGAGGTCTTGGCAGCCGGCGGCAACATACCCGGATCAGCGCTGATGCAGGTAACGAGGTGGAGCGTTCGCTTGAATTCGAACGAAGGCCCGACGAAGCCGTGGCCGTCGATGACGAAAAATCGCGCTACGAGGCCGACGAGTCGAGGACCACGTACGGGCTTTAGTTGGATTTCGAAATGGTGAACATCTCCAAACCGCTGACCACTGGAAAGGCTCAGGAGTACTACAAGTCCGAGTACGCGAATTCCGAGAACGCATACTACACGCAGGGCGGCCAACTGCAGGGGGAATGGCATGGGGTTCTAGCCGCTGAAATGGGACTGAGCGGGACCGTCGGCGAACGCGAGTATGACCGGCTTGTTCTCGGCCAGGATCCACACTCTGGCGCCCAGCTAATTGAACACCGCGACACCATGCGCACTCAGGCCGGGGCGGAACTGGGACACCGTGCCGGGTGGGACCTGACATTTCAAGCGCCGAAGACCATTTCTCTGACAGCCCTGGTTGGCGGCGACGAACGTGTACGAGAAGCGCACCGCGCCGCTGTTCGCACGGCCCTGAATGAGATGGAAAAGTACACGCAGGCAAGGATGGGTGGCTCCTCGCTTCCAACGAATACAGCCCGATGGGCCGCCGCTACCTTCGAGCACGATATAGCGCGGCCAGTCGACGGCTACCCGGCGCCGCATCTTCATACGCACGTTGTGTTGTTCAACATGACTCGCGACGAGCACGGACACCTCCGCTCTCTGCAGCCGCGTGAGCTGTTCCGTGTTCAATCCATGGCGACAGCCGTCTATCGGTCGGAGTTGGCGTACAGGTTGCGGGAACTCGGCTATGAGATCGAACGCGGCGAACAGAATGCGCCGGAGATTCGAGGCTACTCGAACGAGTACCGGGAGGCGGCGAGCGCGCGGCGCGCGGAGATTACTCGCGAGATGACCGAGAAGGGACTTTCTGGGGCTGAAGCTGCCGAACGAATTGCACACCGGACGAGATCCAGCAAGATCGTGTGGGACCCAGAGGAATTAAAGGCTGCGCATCGCGAAGAAGCTGCTAAGTTCGGAGACCAGCCGAGCCGCATCGTGGCACAAGCCGCATCATCGGAGGCAGTGCTCGCAAATGATCGTCGCGACGTGCGGGCAGAAGAAGCTGTCACCCACGCCCGAAACCACCTCACAGAGCGGCAAGCCGCTTTCGATCATTACGAATTGGTGCGGGAGGCTCTCAAACATGGCCAGGGGCAGATTCGTCTAGCCGACGTCGAACGGATGATCAAAACGAAACGAGACGAAGGCCAACTGCTGCCGGTCACGCACTACCGCGCAGCCGCGCCGGGCGTGCGATACACAACCCCGGAGATGGTTCGGCTCGAACGCGAAACGCTCGAGCGGATGAAGGCGGGAAAAGGGAAAGTGAACCCGCTTGCGGAGGGTACCGATGAGAGGTCCCTCGACGGGACGTTTTCGTCATTGAACACCGGCCAGCGAGAGGCCGTCCGACGAATCATCGAATCCCAAGACCGAATTGTCGCTCTTCAGGGCGGCGCAGGCACTGGAAAGACGACCTCACTCCAGGTTGTGCGAATGATCGCCGAGCAGAATGGCTACGAAGCAAAAGGCCTAGCCCCGACTTCGCGTGCCACCAATGCCTTGAAGCAAGCCGGCATCTTTTCGGAGACGCTCC
>JAKALI010000711.1 GCA_021813195.1 Pseudomonadota bacterium | reverse complement strand
GCCGCGCGCGATTTGATCGACGTGCTGCATGCCGTCCACCACCTGACCCCATACGGTGTATTGGCCGTTGAGGAAGGGCGAATGCTTGAAGCAGATGAAGAACTGACTGTTGGCGGAATTCGGATCCGCTGAGCGCGCCGCGCCCACGGTGCCGCGCTCGAAAGCCGTGGGGGTGAACTCGGCTGGCAGATTGGGATACTTCGATCCCCCCATGCCGGTCCCGGTCGGGTCGCCCGACTGCGCCATAAAACCGTCAATCACCCGATGGAACACGATGCCGTCGTAAAAGCCCTCGCGCGCCAGCGTTTTTACCCGCTCCACGTGCTGCGGCGCCAGATCCGGCCGCAGACGGATCGACACCTTGCCTGTTTTTAATTCCAGCACGAGCGTATTGTCGGCATCGCTGGCCGCACCGGAGCCGCCCGCCGCACCGGCCGCTGACATGCCCGCCGCTTTGGAGTCCCCCGCATCGGCGACTTCCGGGCCGGATCCGTTACCGCAAGCCACAAGACCAACGGCTAATATTGCCATGGTCAGGAAATGTGTCAGTCGCATGGGAGTTTCTTTCGCTGTAGGCGCTCATTGATCGGCTGGGGACCTGCCGCCGCCTCGTCGCGTTCGGCCACAGAGGCTGGCAAAGCTGGCGCTCTTATGACCCCACATCGGGGCCGAGGCAAGGCTGACCAAGCCTGCGGCGCTGTTTTTAGGCAGGGCCACGGGCCTTGGCGGCCAGCCTCCGGGCGACGGCTTCGGATACGAACGGGGTCGGGTCGCCGCCCATTAGCGCAACGGCGCGCACCAGATTGGCTGCGATGTGGCGCACGTGCGGAGAGGCGGCCACGAATACGGTTTGAACGTCATCGGCCATCTGGCCGTTCATGCCCGCCATCTGCATTTCGTAGTCAAAATCGGTTCCATCTCTTAAGCCGCGGACGATGATGTTCGCCCCATAGCGTCGGGCGGCCACGACCGCGAGACCTTGAAAGGTCACCACATCAACTGCCGCACCGGTGTCGCGAGAAATGGAACGGGTTTCTTCAACCAGCATGGACACCCGCTCATCGGCTGCAAACAGCGGGGTCTTCCCGGGATTGATGCCAATCCCAATTACGAGCCGATCGACGAGGCGGCACGCCCGCCTGATAACATCCGTGTGGCCCAGAGTGACGGGGTCAAAGGAACCAGAATAGAATCCGATGCGCTCGCTCATCACTTCATCTAGCGCTCGGAACGGATCGAAAGCAACGCGCCTTTTCGGCCTTGGTTGAGGGCGCTCTCGGGAAAAGGCTTGAGCCTGCCGGCTCCACAACCCAGACCACCCGAACTCACCGCCAACGCGTCGGCCCACTTCACTGTGCCATCGCCATCGTCTCGCGGACCGGCATCCCAAAACGAAAAAAGGGCCGCAATCAGCGACCCTTTTTCCGAATTCTACGCCCTTGTCAGGCGGCCTTATCGCGTAAGGCCGTCAATTTCTTATCCTCCCCGACATCCCTGGCCGCCCTCAAAGCAATCCCAATGTAACGAACACGTCCTCCGAGTTTTGCTTTCTGTACACCGAGTTCGCCAAATTCACGGCCGAAGGTCGGCAAGGCGAGTGGCTCTTTCTCTTTCTCCTCACACCACGCACAATACTCTTCGTAAAGCTCTGTCGCCGTGAGGCTTGAGCCATCCTGGGTTTGCACACTCTCCTTGTAGAAGCGCTCCACGTCCGTTTCGGGAGCGACAAGCCTCTGGGGTGCCGGTGCCGTCTTGTTGTCGTTGGCGCCGGAACGCGGCTTTGCGATTTGCACGGGAGCCGTCTCGCGGACGGGAACCGCCACCACTGCCGCCGTGGTGCTCGAGGCAACAGACGCCATCGCGGGCGCCGCAGGTGCCTTGACATCGTAGAGACGCCACTGGCTGAAGGCGATATACATGCCAAGACCCGAGCCGACTTCAAGCAACAGCGCGATGAAGATCGTCATCGCAATCTGGATCGTATCGACACTCACTCCCGACAGTTTGGCAAGAACTGCCGCCTGTGGGTCGGACTCAGCCATCACAGCCGAACCACTTGCCGCCGCAAGCTTGGCCGTCAACGAACTGATGTGCGCGCTGAGCCGTTCGGCGTCCTTAGCAGCCGCCAATTCCGCCGTGAGCGCGTGATAGCCCTGGCAAAACTCGCGCCCCTGCTTACCTGTCACATCCGCGCAGCCCTTTGTCCAAGCCCACGGACGCTGGTTCTGCAGGTTTTCAATCTCGCTCTCGACGACGCCGATCGGACGGTGCTGTGGCACCCACCCGAGCTGCTCCTGCGAACGCTCCAAATCGGCGCGCAGATCCTTGTAAGTCTGCGCAGCCACGGCGCGCTGACCCGTCGTATCGAGACGGTTGAGTGCCGCGTGCCCGAGCGCCGACGTCAGCGAGTAGGCCACACAGACCGCCCCCACCACGAGAGCGGCCGCTGCCTGCGACCACATTCGATTTCTGATAGCGGCAAACAAGAAGAACGGGACGAGCGCCTTCAGGCAATCGGCTGCGGCGGAGGCCGAGCCGTAAATCATGCCGTCGAATTCGGTTCTTCCCAGACTGAACCCAAATCGCCAGTTCATGGCGGCTGAAACGGCGAGTAGCACGCCTGCCGCCAGCACTCCCAGTACACCCATCAGGTGTCTCATAGCCCTCTCCATTGCACGGAACCGGACCGGCACTCACTGCCTTCGCGATCCAGTTCGTTTGTCTTGTTGTCCGGAGGAGGAACGGAAACCGGCTGAGCACACGTAAAGGCCGCACGCGTACGCTCGCGTAAACCGCTTGAGCTGTCCGGACCATCCCCAATGGCGACCGGAACGGTTCACCCTCACGCAGCGACTGAGCCCTTTATCAGGCCGGATCCTTGTCGGTTTGACCAAACTTTCCACAGGGTCCACTGCCGCTTGTGCAGTCCAGTGGAAAACTCGTGTAAACCGCGCAAAGCGAACAAGTGTCGGACGCGACACACACCCCTCAGCTTGGGACCGTATGTGATTCGCAATCTTCTGTTAAGATAATCAGAAATGTAGCATTTCTGTCATCTCGCTGCGATTGTTCGCAGTTGCGGGAACGCCACATCTATCGCTGAGATGATTAGATTTCAGCACATGGGATATTCACAGACTATCCACAGACGGAAATGAGCTTTTCCACATTCACGCATCCACAGCACTAGACCACCTTATTGCGGCAGCG
>JAKALI010000710.1 GCA_021813195.1 Pseudomonadota bacterium | reverse complement strand
CGATATCGCCAACGGATCGGCAAATCGAAACAGCTCGCCTCGGCGCGGGAGGCCGGGCGGGCCGAGATGACCGCGACGACGCTCGGCGACTTCGCCCGGATCGCGTCCACCGATGCCAACTGGCTCTTGTCTGGGACGCAGAACGCGAGGAGTGGCATCGACGTGCCCTCCTTACCGCAGGAGTATTCGCTACCGATTCTCACCGAAGCCGAGGCCATCAAACATGCTCGCGGCAAACTGGAGTACGACTCGGCGTCGAGCCGGATTTACAGCAGCTTCCCGGGCGGCCCCCGCGCGTTCGCGCTCCTCGTCGCCGACGGGGCGATGGCGCCCAGGTTGGCCGCCGACGATGTCTTCGTCGTCGATCCGGATCAGCCGATGCCTCCAGGCGCATCGTAGCCGCTGTCGTCAGAGAATACGACGTGCCATTGGACCGGCCGATCCTCGCATTAAGGTTCATCACTACAGATCGCCTGTCCTCGATGTAGCTCTCTTCTACTTGGTGCCGTCAGCACCTGCCTAGCCTGACGATCAGGAAGAGTGGGCACGCGATCCTGCTCGGCGCTATTTCGATGGGTCGTCAAACGCGAAGGAGAGGCGGCGACGATCAGTATACGCCATCGGAGAGGACCGCCTTGCGGGCGTGCTGGCGATAGCTCTTGGTTGCGGTAGATGAACACCGCAGGAGATGGGTCGCCACTCAGAGAGCGGACGACGCACTTGGCGACATCACGACCGGCAAGCCCGCCGCGCGCCATTCCGGAAGGCCGTCCTCGAGCCGGCGGGCATTGAAGCCTTTCTTGCGGAGCAGTGCGACCGTCTCGAACGACAGCACGCAGTAAGAGCCTCGACAATATGCCACGATCTCCACCGATGGATCGAGCGACAGAAGCCGCTTTTTCAGCTGATCGAGCGGGATGTTGATTGCTCCTGGCAGGTGGCCCATCGCGAACTCGTCTTCCGGCCGCACGTCGAGCACCTGCACGAGCCCCGCCTTCATGCGCGCTTTGAGCTCCGAACGCGTCACCGGCTGCATGCTGTCACGCGCGTCGAAATAGGTCTGCACGATGCGGCCAACCTCGGCGACGTGACGCTCACCGATCCGCGTCAGCGATGCCACCAGATCGAGGACGGCGGTGTCGGCAATCTTATGCAGCACATACTTGCCCTCGCGACGCGCTTCGATGAGACCGGCGCGGCGCATCTGCTGGAGGTGATGCGAGGCATTGGCCAGCGACAAGCCGGTACGTTCCGCCAGTGTCTCGACGCTGCGCTCGCCCTGCGCCATCGCCTCGAGCAGCTCGAGCCGGTGTTCGTGCGCGACCGCTTTCGCGATCGCAGCGAATTGGCGGAACAGCAGTCGCTTCGGGCTCTTGCTTGACATGCTCATCACCAGCACTTAAATCAATCAAGCAACTATTTGAATGTTGTGCCAAGGGAAGTCAAGCCCGCTGGTGCGCACACGACCGTGTGGCGCAGCCCGGACAAAGTGTAGCGAGCGTGTCATGAAGCGCAGCTCAGTCATTGCGGTCGGCAAAGTGCCGATCTTCGCCCTTGCGATCCTGGCTTTCGCCGGTCCTGCCCTGGCCCAACAAGATATTGGGCCGTGGCGGATGCATGACTGGGGCTGGGGATGGGGCGGCATGTGGCTCGGCCCACTGTTCATGCTGGTCCTGCTCGGATTGGTCGTGGCGCTGTTCGTCTGGCTCGTCCAGTGGGTGAGCGGGGATCGGGGGAACGCGCAGAGCGAAAAGCCGACCGCGCGTGAAATCCTCGATGCGCGTTATGCGCGGGGCGAGATCGACCGTGACGAATATCTCAAGCGCAGGCAGGACATCTCCAGCGGTTGAGCGCCAATTGCTCCAACGATATCAGAGAAAGTGCCTGCACTATGCTTGAGGTCGTCTTTGCCTATGAACCACATATCCGCCTCGCGGCCTTCGCGAGTGTCTTCGTCGTCATGGCGGCGTGGGAGCTCCTTGCGCCGCGCCGTCCTCAGGACATCGGTCGCGGCGCACACTGGCCGAGCAACCTCGGTGTCGTGGCGCTGGACGCGGCCGTCGTGCGTGTGCTGTTCCCCACGGGGGCCGTCGCGCTCGCCATGCTGGCCGAAAGCCGGGGCTGGGGGGGCCTCAACGCTTGGTCTGTGTCGGCCTGGCTGGCGGCGCCGCTCGCAGTGGTCGTGCTCGATCTCGTCATTTACCTGCAGCATGTGCTGTTCCATGCAGTGCCGGCGCTGTGGCGGCTGCACCGGATGCACCATGCCGACCTCGAATTCGACGTGACCACGGGCGCTCGCTTCCACCCCATCGAGATTGCGCTGTCGATGATCATCAAGCTCACCGTCGTGGCGGCGCTCGGTGCGCCTCCCGTGGCCGTGCTGATTTTCGAAGTGCTGCTCAACGCGACGGCGATGTTCAACCATTCCAACGTGCGCCTTCCCCTTCCGCTCGATCGCGTGTTGCGGCTGTTCGTGGTGACGCCCGACATGCACCGTATCCATCACTCTGTCGTGAGACGTGAGACCAACTCAAATTTCGGCTTTAGTCTGCCGTGGTGGGACCGCATGTTCGGCACCTATCGCGATCAACCGGCAGCGGGGCACGACGGCATGACGATTGGCGTGGAGGATTTGCGTGATCCGGCCGAGCAGCGGCTCGACCGCATGTTGACGCAGCCGTTCCGCAACGGCGATGGCGGCTATCCGCTGGGCAGACGCGAGGCGGCGGAATGAGGCGCAAGATCTCGATTGCCGCACTGGCGCTGACGTGTGTGCTGCCGGGCGTCAATGCTCAAGAGCCCGCAGCGCGCAAGCTCGAGCGCGATGGCTTGAAACTCGAGACCGCGCCACTGGCCCCCGATCAGGTTCGCGCGTTCTTCCTGGCGCGCGGGTTCTCGGCCGGTGACACCGAGCACGTCGTCGCCACGGGATGTGTGTTCCGTTCGGCGATCGGCAGCGCCTACGCCAAAGCCGGTGCGCCCGAGGTCACCGTCGCGCTCACCGATTGGAAGGTGACGCCCGCCAGCGGCAACGCTGCGGCCCCGCGCACGCGGGAGCATTGGGATGCCGAGTGGACGACACGCGCTGTGAGCGAGGACGCCGCGACGGCGTTTCACTGGTCGCTGTTTCCGACCGAGCAGACCTTTGCGGCGACGGACTACAACTGGGGTTTCCTGACGTTCGGCCTCGCGCCGGGCACACGCTTCACG
>JAKALI010000709.1 GCA_021813195.1 Pseudomonadota bacterium | reverse complement strand
TTGGTGAAGGTGGTCGGATTCCACTGCGGATTCCGGGGATTGCGGCCAGGGATTCCGATTGAACGCGACCATGCATTCCGATCGAAGGCGGCCACCTGTTCCGACGAAGGCGGCCGGGGTGTCGTTGCCGGCATGAGGAGTTGGGTCAGGTTTTCTTGGCTGCGTCAAGATTGGCGCGCTGCGCAGTGATCTTTCGCATGCTGTCTCCCTTGAGTGTGAGGCGGTGAGCATTGTGGACGAGTCGATCCAGGACGGCGTCGGCGATGGTCGGGTCGGCGATGACCTCATGCCAATTTTCGATCGGCACCTGGCTGGTGATGATGGTCGATCCGCGCTGGTGGCGATCGTCGACGACTTCGAGGAGATCGCGACGTTGCTCGCCGGTAAGCGGAGCGAGGCCCCAGTCATCGAGGATGAGCAAATCGACCCTCGATAGCGTTTTGAGGAGCCGCGCATAGCGTCCGTCGCCGCGGGCGAGCGCAAGAGCTTCGAACAGCCTTGGCAGGCGATGATATAAGACGGATCGATTATCGCGGCATGCCTTGTGGCCGAGCGCGCAGGCGATCCAGCTCTTGCCGACGCCGGTCGGCCCGGTAATGAGCAAATTTTGCTTGCGGCTGATCCAATCGCCATCGACGAGCTTGGCAAAGAAGGCGCGGTCGATGCCGCGCGGAGCGCGCAGATCGACATCTTCGACGATTGCGGTCTGCCGTAGCGAGGCGAACTTCAGGCGCACGATGAGCCTTTTGTTCTCCCGCTCGGTTGCTTCGCGATCGATCATCAGGCCGAGGCGCTGCTCGAAGGTCAGTGCGGTGACGTCCGGTTGGCGTTGCTGATCATCGAAGGCCTTGGCCATGCCGGCGAGCCCGAGAGCGGCGAGACGTTCGTGGGTATGGTTGCTGAGCATAAGGTCTCCTTGTTGCTGGTCAGTGGTAGTAGCCGCGGCCCCGGATGTTGCCGTGCTGGATGGGATCGGCGTCGGGGGCGGTGTCGGGAAGGAAGGCCTTGTCCAGGCCGGTCTTGAGGATCGAGGCGATCGACCGATAGCTCGCTGCGCCGATGCTGATACCACGGCGGCATGCGGCCTCGAGACGCTGCGCCCCATAGGTCCTCTCCATCCGCAGGATGCCGAGACAGGATCGGAAGCCCTGCTCAGGATGGGGCTTTGTCCGCATGATCGCCTCGCACAGCGCGACCGTGGACGGACCGATCTTCTCGGCGGCGGCCAGCAGACGCGCGGGCGTCCAGAAGGCGTATCGGCGATGCGCGCTCGGCATGTGCTCGGGGATCGTGGTGTGCCGGCGCTTCACGCCCGAGCGTGCGTGGCTGGCGATGCGGGTGCCGCGATGGAACACCTCGATGGTGGCTTCGGTGGCCCGCACCTCGACAACCTGGCGGATCATGCGGGATGGCACCGAGTAGAAGTGTCCCTGAACTTCGACATGGTAATCCGGCGCCACACGGGCACGACGCCATTCGGCGTACTGATAGGGCTCGGCCGGCAGCGGCATCAGGGCCGGATGATCGATGGTGTCGAAGAACTCGCGGCGGCTGGCACCGAGCTTGCGCATCAGGCGGGCGTTGAGTTCGTCGACCAGGATGCGGATCGCAACGTTCAACTCGGCGAGTGAGAAGAAGCGCCGGTTGCGCAACCGCGCCAAAATCCATCGCTGGACGATGAGAACCGCCGCCTCCACCTTGGCCTTGTCGCGCGGCTTGCGGGGCCGCGCCGGCATAATGGTGGTGCCGTAATGGGCGGCAAGATCCTGGTAGGTCCGGTTGACGCCTGGCTCGTAGCGGCTCACCACCGTTACCCCGGCCTTCAGATTGTCGCAGACGAGCGCCTTCGGCACCCCACCCAGGAAGGTGAGCGCATCCACATGGGCGCCGATCCAGTCGGGCAGCGCCTCGCTGAACCGGGCTTGGGCAAAGGTGTAATTCGACGCTCCCATGACCGCGACGAAGATCTTGGCGGCGCGCATCTCCCCGGTGAGCCCGTCGAACACCGGCACGGTATCGCCGGCGAAGTCCACGAACAGCTTCTCGCCGGCCGCGTGGGTCTGTCGCATGGTCGCCGTAATCCCGTGGCGCCATTCGACGTAAAGATCGCAGAACCGGCTGTAGCCGTAGCCGTCGGGATGATGGCCGCGGTATTCCTCCCACAGCAGCGCCAGCGTTACGCTGCGGCGGCGCAACTCGGCATGGACATGCCCCCAATCCGGAAGTGGCTTCGATCGCGGCGGGTTGTAGCCGGCCGGCGCAAACAGCTTGCGCTCCAGTGCTGTGTCGTCGAGCTCCTCCGGTATCGGCCAGGTGATGCCGATCACCGCGGCGCGGCGGACATACTCCGCGATCGCCGTGCGGCCGATCCCGACCGATCGGGAGATCACCCGATCGCTCACCCCACAGGCATACTTCAGGCGTAGAACTTCTCGAATCTTCCGCATCGGCAATCTCTCGGCGGGCATCAGACCTCCCATTGCGTGAACCGCAAAAGGAGGGACCTTGCCCGTTCAGATTGCCGACAACGCCCCCTGGCTCACCCTATCAACAGGGTGGCCGCCTTCGTTCGGATTGGGTGGCCGCTTTCGATCGGAATCGGTGGTCGCCTTCCGTCGGAATCGGTGGCCGCTTTGCCTCGGATTCCGCATGTTGCCGGCGAACACCTCGTAGCCCAAGGGAAAGCCGTCGAAGGTCACGACCCGCGCAATGCACACCTGTTTGCAGTCGAGGCGATGATCGCGCGAATAACCACGCTGCGCCTGCGGGTTGCCGTCTGCCTGGCCTTCGAAATACGTGCTCGTGACGTCGTAGAGCAGCAGGTCGTAATCCAGATCGAACAGTTCCCCGAAGCGCTTGACCAGGTGCGCTTCAATGGCCGCCTTGTGCGGCAGCAATCGATCCAGGCTGCGATACAGCCGCTCGTCGTAGATGCTCTCGGCTGCAACCCCAAGCAGATCTTCCAGTGCGGTGGTCCGATACCACTGCTCGGCCACGTGCAGTTCGCTCGACGGTTCGCACAACCGGCCGATCACCAGGATCGCGATCACCTCCGCCCAAGCCACCGCCTCCCGCCCACGCGGCATCAATGCGCTTAGCAACTCGTCGAGTTTCAACGCACACCACAACCTCCACCCCAGCCACACCGCGCCAAAGCTCCTGGAGCGCTCCAGGCGCACCGCATCGAGCCGAACTTTGACCGCCTCAATCGGGGCGCCT
>JAKALI010000708.1 GCA_021813195.1 Pseudomonadota bacterium | reverse complement strand
GTGCAGCCCCGATCCGCAGGCGGTCCGGCCGCCGGAGGAAAAGATCAACGTGCTGCAGGTCACGCTGCCGACCAATTTCAAGGTGGCGCGTTTCGACTCGGACAAGAGCACCGCGATCCTGCAGCAGCTGGAAAAGGACATCGACGCCGTTCGCTTCGATGCGCCGGAAGGAAAGATCGAACTGCCCGTCAAGCTGCGCGTGCACAATTCAATCTTCGTGCCGCTGGCCAAATGGGCGATGCTGCTCGCCGGCAATTACCGCTGCATCACCAAGGACGGCATGCGCACGGCCCAGGAGGCGGTGCATTCCAACATCGAGGAATCGCGCTCGGTCTACAATTTCGTCAATGATCTTTGTGTGACGCTCGGCGCCAATCCGAACGATCTCGTGCCATTCGAGAAATACGCCGCCGCAGCGCAAAGCCTGACGCGTCCGGCATCGGCCGCGCGCGCTTTGCAGAATGGCGCGCCCAATATCGAACGCGCCGACAAGCTGGTGCAGCTCATCGCCAAGCAAAAAGGCCTGAGCCATCCATCGGTCGACGCCACCGTCGCTTTGGTTGACACCCGGCTCGAGGCCAATCGGCGCAAGACCGCAGCCTGAAAGTGGTGTGCGAGCGGCGCACCCCCGCCCACACCAAATGCGCCCGCCCGCATTAGGCTGGCGGGCGCACCCCAACGGGTTTAAGCCTGCGAGCAGCTTCGATGGCCCAACAAACCGCAACAATCGCCAGCCGCGATAGCCGATCGCACGCAATCGAGATCTTTCACGCCGATTCCCTCGCCGGCCCGATGCGCAAGCTCAAGCAGCGCTTCGAGAGCGACAACAAGGGTATGAAGATTAACCTCACGTCGGGCACCTCGAAGAATCTCGCGGACCGCATTCTCAAGGGCGAGCCTTGTGACGTCTTCCTCTCCTCGTCGCCGGCGGTGATCAAAGACAGTCTGATGCAGCAAAGGATCAGTGGCGCGACTGACGCCGGAATCGCCGCCGCATCGTGGTATGTGATCTTTTCCGCCAACGAGATGGTCGTAATCGTGCAAAGCGGCAATCCGCTCGGCATTCATCGGGTTGCCGATCTTGCAAAGCCCGGCGTTCAATTCATCCGCGTGACCGGGGAGGCGGACCTCGCCACTGGCCGCACCATTGAATTCCTCAAACGGGCTGCCGCGCTCGAAGGACGGCCGGAATTGGCTCTGCAGATCATCGACAGCGGCATCAACGACCCATCCACACCGACTCCCGTGCCCGACGTCCTTCGCGCCGTCCAGGACGGCACAGCGACGGCCGCGGTGATCTATTACTCGGCCGCTGTTACCGCGGAAAGCAGCATCGATATCATCCGCTTTCCTGCCAGCATCAATATGAGCGAGGCCATTCGCAACGCCGCCACGGTGCCGAGCCATGCGGCACATCCGGATGATGGTCTGAGTTTCGTCCGCTTCCTGCTGACGCCGGTGGCGCAAACCATCCTCGAGGAAACCGGCCAGCCCCCGATAAGTCCCCCGATTTGCGTCGGTCAGGTTCCCGCAATCGTAACAAACGCGCTCGGAATATGAACCGGCATGGGCCCATCGACGCCGAATGGCGCCGAGTCTCGGTTCGACATCCGCGAAGATCCGGAAACGCTGCCAGTCGGTGGCGCTGGCGTTACTGTGGTGATTCCGCCAGAGCCCGTTGAGGCCAAATCGATCGGAGGCTTCAGCCTCGCCGGCGCGCCCTGTGAGCGGCTTCGCGCAATTCACTTCAGCGGCGAGAATGCTGCCGGAACCAGAAATGCACTCTCTTGATGCACGAGGTAAGGCAGCATCTTGGGAACGAATTTCAGCCATTCGGCATCTTGCCCCAGCTTGGCGCGCTGCGCGGACCGGTGGGCGAAATCATCATAGACCCAGATGAACACCACCGAATTCAGCGTGCCGCTTTCCGTGGTCCAGCAGCCGACCGAGCGCTCTCTTGCAGACGGACGCGGAAAACCGATGTAAGACCGCCCGGCGGGCTTCCGGCCCCTTGCCTTCTGTTTGACGCACTGTGAGGAGCGACCATGCCCCGCATCGTATTTCTTGACCGTTCGAGCCTCGGACCGACGGTTCGGGTCACCAAACCCTCGTTTGCGCACGAATGGGTCGAGTATGACCGCACCCGCCCGGAAGAAGTGGTCGCGCGCCTGCAAAGCGCCGATATCGCGGTGTGCAACAAGGTTCCGATCCGGCGGGCGGCCATCGAACAGTTGCCCGACCTCAAGATGATCAGCATACCTGCCACCGGCTACGATGCCTTCGACGTCGATGCCTGTGCCGAACGTGGCATCGTAGTTTCCAATGTCCGGGGCTATGCCACGCATACCGTGCCCGAGCACGCGTTTGCGCTGATCCTCGCGCTCCGCCGCGGCGTGATCGGTTTCCGGCAGGACGTCATCAACGGCCGCTGGCAACAGGAGCAGCAATTCTGCTTCTTTTCTCACCCGATCAACGATCTGGCGGGGTCGACCTTAGGAATCTTCGGCGAAGGCGCGCTCGGCCAGGGCGTCGCCCGCCTCGGTCAGGCTTTCGGCATGCGCACGCTGTTCGCGGCGCATAAGAATGTACAGGGACTCGGCCCGCTCTACACCCCGTTCGACGAGGTGCTGGAGACTTCGGACGTGATCACGCTGCACAGTCCCCTGATGCCGGCGACGCGCAACATGATTGCCGCGCCTGAATTCGCCAGGATGAAGAAGCGCCCGCTCCTGATTAATTGCGCGCGCGGCGGCCTCGTCAATGAGGCGGATCTGGTCAAAGCGCTAGACGACGGTCAGATCGCCGGCTTCGGCTTCGATTGCCTCACCTCCGAGCCGCCCGTCGCGGACAATCCCATCCTCAAGGTCCTCGATCGCCCGAATGTTATTGTGACGCCGCATGTGGCGTGGGCGAGCGCGGAAGCAATGCAGACGCTGTGGAACCAGGTCGTCCGCAATATCGAGAATTTCCACGCCGGCCAGCCCACCAACAATGTCGCGTGACTGGCCGGGTTGATCACCACCGAGAATGCATCCGACAGCATCGGCGCTCGGGCCTTTCAGGATCACGGCTTTAGAATAAGCTTGCCCTGCACGGAACACTCCTATTTCCTTCCCATCCCATGTCGAACATCAATCCGAACCCCTTCACCTCCCGCCCCGAAATCGACGGCACTTTCGGTGTCGTCACCTCGACCCATTGGATTGCGACAGCCGTCGGCA
>JAKALI010000043.1 GCA_021813195.1 Pseudomonadota bacterium | reverse complement strand
TTCAGGCCTCCGCCGCCGCTCCCACCAAGCACCGCGCGCAAACAGTACCGCCATGTTTGCTCGTATCTCTGCGCATCACCTTCTCGGTGTGTGCCCAGATTTTCGGGAGTTTGGCGAGAGGAGTCTAAGTACCTGATTTAATTGGTGGAGCCGAGGGGAATCGAACCCCTGACCTCTGCAGTGCGATTGCAGCGCTCTCCCATCTGAGCTACGGCCCCAATCGGGATGCCGCGCATTTAGTGGGCCGCTTGCTGGATTGTCAATGAACACCCAGGTGCCGGGTGGACGTGTGTGCGGCTGGTCGCAGCTGGCGTGCTCCTCAATCGAGGCAGAGTTGGACTCGCGCCCGGGGGCAGTCTGCCGCGAGGCGCACCATCACGCCCTTTGTCTCCGCGACGGTTGCAACGCCGGCGCGCGACCCCACCACACGGGTGCGGTTTGCGCGGCCCGTGGCCCCACTACGCCGCGGGACACACTTCGCGGGCTCTGGTCAGCGCGGCCTCCTCGTCGTGGAATTCGCCGATGCTTGCACCACCCTGTGCATGCTCGGCGATGAAGCGATCGGTCATGCTCCTTTCGAAGCCCTCCAACACGGTCAGCGCGGTGAGTTCGATCGTGTCTCCGCGCTCGGCGCGAATGAGGACGGCTTTGCGGCCGCCATAGCGCGCGGAGCGGATCTGACACCGCGGCGCGTTGCCAGGTTGAGCCGAGGCGGAGTTCGATGCCCGCGGCGCCACATCAACAGGCAACGCCTGTAGGCTTGGTGTCGGTCTCGCGGCAAGCGTGGGCGCTTGGTTTGGCGCCGAATGGCCAGTTGCAGGTTTCGCAGTCGCTGAGCTCGAAGGCGGTGGGACGGCCGCTGCACGCACTGCCGCTGGCGCAGGCTTCCATTTCGGGGCCTGCCGCGCGGAGGGTTCCTGACAATAGCGCGTGCGAAACTGCTCTGCGACCCAGGCGATCGACGTGCCGTATTTGGGG
Source organism: Pseudomonadota bacterium (assembly GCA_021813195.1). The sequence goes on along the minus strand of JAKALI010000043.1, from coordinate 13,448 downwards.
TCGACCGCCCACCGACGGGCCAAATCCGAAAAACGGACCGGCCGTCCCAGCGCCGCGGAGGCTTGAATGATGTGATCCTGTTTCAAGCGCGTGCGGGGCGCGACGGGTTCCGCAAGCCGTTCGCCCGAGTAGGCAACCAGATGCTGGATCTGAGCCAGCACGCCCGTTTTCACATCCGGGAACCGATCGCCAGGCACGCCCCCACCCGTGGTGCCGATCCCGGCAAAATTGTTCTGGCGGGGATCAACGTCGCCCATGCGGCCGTCCGGGCGCCGGAACGTCAAGAAATTGGTCTCGATCGCCATCTGAAAAAAGGCGTAGTCCCAGCGCACGCGCCAGCCCTCACCGTAGTGCTTGTACCAGCGGGCGATATCGGAAAATCGAGCATCGAGGCGCGGGTTACGCTCTTTGAGAAAGGCCATCAAGCGCTCCGGCGTGACACAAGCCGGCACGGTGTTGGCCGCGTGCATGCGGATCTCCGGCGAGATCGCGGTGGCGGCGTGGGCCGCCGGCGCCAAGGCCAAAACCACCAGACTGAGGCGTGCGGCGATGGCGAAACGCATTAAGCCAACCGACATCCGTGCGCCATGCGTTCCAGACCTTCGCATCGGTTCTCCTGGCGCAACGCCGACGTCCGCGTGTCGGACGGCACAAAATGGGCCGCAGGTATCAGCCTTCCGGACAGAGCTCGAAGGCTTTGTCGAGGGCTGCATTCTGATTGGGGAACTCTCCGATTGCCTCACCGCCCTTGGCATACGCGGTGATGTAGGCTTCGGCCTCTTTCTTCTCAGCGCCTTCGTTGACGTCGAGCACGGTGTAGTTCGTGGTCCCCGATGACGATGCTCGAATGATGATGGCTTTCGAACCACCATAGCTCGCCTGCCAGACGCGGCAGGACGTCTTCGCAGCCTTGGGTGCGCCCTGAGGTTTGGCACCGCCGGCGACCGCGGCTGTGGTGATCTTGGCGGTGTCGCTGGCGGGAGGCAGCCCGCTCGAGTTTGCGTCGGTCTCGGCGGGCGCGGCCGCATTCAGGATTTTGATTTCGGGTGCAATCCCATCGCTGTTGATGACAGATGATGAGGCCGCGGCCTTGGCCAGAGCGCCGGCTCCAAGCGACGACTTGCCACCCTCGCCCGATTGACGTGCCTGCGCAACCGCCTGTTCGGCGAGTTCGGTGCCTTTTAATGTCGCCTTCGGCCCGACTTCGGCGATTTCCGAATTGGGGCTGTGTGGGCGCGCGGCTACGAGCATCTGCGGAGCGGGGTCAGCGGCCTTGCACGCGCCATCGTAGAAACCCTCAGCGATTGCCGCCATGTCGCGCGTGTAGCCGCGACTGGACGGCGCCCACTTTGCCGCGAGATTGGCATAGGTGACGGGACCTTTGAGCGACTGCTGCCACTTTGTCAGAACACCCCACGCCTGAATGTTGCGCGTGCGCTCGGCGACCGGATTGTCGATCGTCTCGCCCGCATACAGTAGGACGTGCTGGAGATGGGCGCGCACACCTGTTTCGATGTCGGGGAACCGCTCGCCGCGCGCACCTTTCCCCGTCGCGCCAAGACCGGCGAAATTGTTCTGCTCCGGTTTTACGTCGCCCTTGTAGGTGAGGCTGCCGGTCTCCAGAAGCATCTGGAAGAAGGCGTAGTCCCACCTGACACCCAACTCCTCACCGATGCGCATGTAGGCGACGGTGATGTCGCCATAGCGGGGATCGAGCCGCGGATTGCGCTGGTTCAGATAGGCCATGAGGCGCCCGGGGGTGGCGCAATCGGGGACACGATTAGAAGGGGAGACCTTAATCGGCGGCAGAGACGAGGCCGCGGTCGCGGGGGAAACGGTGACGAGGCATAAGCAAATGGCGGCAGCGAAATGCGCTCCGGTTCGGGCATTCGTCATCTGTCGGTCCAATCTCGAACGCGGCGCCCATTTGGGCACCCAACACCGGCAACCGTTCCTAAAGGCTTAACCTTAAAGATCGGTTGACGATGGGTTACCGCACGGGAGCTTGCGACGTTGGATCAGGTTTAGGGCGCGAGTTGGGGCAGTGCGGGGAGGAATTGTGGCAAGTCTGGCTCGGTCGCAACTGGGGCTGGCAGAAAAATCGTTCGCGATCATCATCAGGGGTCGCGACTGGCGGTTGTGGGTGCGATGTGCTCGCCGTCAGTCCAAGCCAGATGCTGTCCGCCATCGAGCGCGATCATCTGCCCGGTCATAGCCGGAGCGGCGAGGATGAACCGGACGGCGGCGGCGATTTCATCCGGGGTCGGCCCCCGCTGCAACAGCGTGGCGGCGACCTCCGCGGCAAAATCCGCGGGCGTTTGGTGGACACTCTGCAAGACGGGTCCGGGCCCAATGGCATTGACGCGAATGCGTGGTGCAAGCGCTTGAGCCAGGGTGCGCGTCGCGGTCCACAGTCCGGCCTTGGACAACGTATAGGAGAAGAACTCTGGGGTCAGTTTCCACACTCGCTGGTCGATAATGTTGATGACGTTGCCGGTCGCGCCGTCGGGCAGTCCGCGGGCAAGGGCCTGAGCCAGAAAAACCGGGGCGCGCAAATTGATGTCGTGATGGGCCGCCCAACGGCTCAGAGACACGGTTTCCACCGTGTCGGGCAGGAACTCGCTGGCATTATTGACCAGGCACTGAGGTGGTCCGAGCGCCTCGCGACAGGCTGGCATGAGCCGCTCGAGAGCATCGGGATCGGCGAGGTCAGCAGCAAGTGCTACGGACCTCCCACCGAAAGCGCGCGCAGCCTCTGCGGCGTCCTCAGCCTCGCGGGCCGAATGGCGATAATGGATGGCAACGTCGAACCCGTTGGCGGCGAGATCAATGGCAATCGCCCGACCGATCCGGCGGGCGGCGCCGGTGACGAGCGCGACCGGGCGGACGCCGTTGGCGGGAAACTCTGTCAGAGGTTGAGCGGGCAGAGCCATGGGCTTGGCGGTCTCGATTTTTTCAAGGGAACCGCGCCTCTCAGCTCCCGCAACACGAGACGGCGGGAGGTGTTGGCCGGCATCGGGTGATGATTATACGCAAATGTTGGTCGTGCCGATGCCGATCGCCCGAGCCTCGGTGTTGCGCTAAAAATGTTGTTGAGGATGCCTACGACAACGAGATTGGCGTACAACTTGAATGGATTTTAGGCTTTTTGTGATCAGTAACAGATCAATTTTGCCCAGGCGTGGCCAATTCGCATCACGTCGTGGGCAACCTTCCCTCAAAGCGCTCGAATGGCTTGCCGGTGCAGCCAGTTTGCGGTTTTCATCTCGTCAAGACTAGATCGAATCTTTCGGCGCTTTTGATGGCGGCGAGGGGGATTGGAAGGCGGTCAGTGCAGGTTTCTCGGCAGGCGACGAATGCCAGGACTGCAACACGGGGGTTGAGAGGATAATGACGATGATGAAAAGAGCAGCCGGCACGCTCGGTGCCGTGGTTCTGGCCGCTGCGGCTTTCAGCGCACCCGCGGCCGCGGAAAATCGCGAGTTTTCGTGGTCGATGACGGTCGGCGGAACGAGCGACTACGTGTTCCGCGGCATATCGTTCAACAACGAGGACCCTGCCGCTCAGGGTTCGATCGATATGACCTACGGCATCTTTTACGCGGGTGCCTGGGCGTCGAACATTGCAGATTCCTTCGGGCCCTATGAGCTCGATCTCTACGCTGGCATTACACCGTCTCTCGGACAGATCAACTTTGACTTCGGCATTCTGGGTTATCTGTATCCGGCCGCGGATGATGATTTCGATTATATCGAATTGAAGGCGGGTGCTTCGACCGACATCGTAAAAGACCTCAACGCTGGTGTGACGTTCTTCTACACCCCCGACTCCGACAATTATGCTGAGACATGGACCGTCGAAGGGTCGTTATCGTACGCTCTGCCTAAGGTCGGAATTTTCAGCCCGTCAATCAGCGGCTTGGTCGGCTATTCAGAGAATCTGTCTTTCCCCTCTGCGGATGCCTTCGGCTTTGGCGTGCCCGATTATGTGTACTGGAACGCTGGTCTGGAAGTCGCTGTCGAGAACTTTACCATGGACTTCCGTTATTGGGATACGGACATCGAAGATGGTCTTGCCGACGAGCGCTTTGTGTTCTCGGCCAAGGTCACCGTTCCCTAATCCTGCCGAACATGCCGACATGCGATCGGGACCCTCTGGGGTCCCGATTTTATTTCCAGCCAGCCGGCAGTACTGGCGCTTGTAAGACGAACCGAATTGGACGAGAAAAATTTGCCACACCCGCCGTTTCGTCACACGTCTGTCACGGAACTGTCTGCGGGACGTCACCCCCCTCCTCTAAAGGGAACCTGTCGGCGAGCCTGCCGACAGCCTCGTGCGTAGCGCTTGAAGTTGGCGAGGCAGTCAAAGGGCTCGTGTTCGACATTATGAGTGTGCTCTTCGCCCTCTCTCCAGAGCACATTCGCGCTTCGAGAGGCTGGCCTGATACGCGGCTCAGAGGATTTGCCCCCGCTGCCTCAGGCTTCCTTCAGGCTGGCCTCGTTTGCGCGACGAGCTTTGTCGATTTCCACCGCGACCGTCCTGCACATTCTTGAATAGCCGGGCGACGCCGATTTAACTGCGGCGAGCGGGAGGGTGCTGACGTGATTCCAACCATCCTAGTGCTCGTGCTCGTCACGCTGGCCATAGCGGCATGGGGATTAGCGCCGCGGCTCGGCGACAGCCGCGTGATTTTCGCAACCGAGCCTGACGAACCCGCTGCATTCGGCTATCGCATGGCGTGGCTGGCGATTCGCAGCCGCGATACGGCTGCTGTCGTTGAAGCTTTAGGTCTTCGCGACCCGCAACCCTGCAATTGGAATTCGGGAATTGGCGCGGTCTACGATGCCCGTTTAGGCGAGTACCATGTGTTCGTAACGCCGCCCGTCAACGGCTGGACGTTCGTTGTCGGCCTACCGCTGCCCCAGCCGATGGGGCGTTCCTTCGTCGACAAGGCGACGCCGTTGCTCGTGGGACTGGGCGGACGCTTTTCAGAAATTCAGTATTTTGTGGCTTTCCCTCCGGTCGATTTTTTCGCCTGGGCGCGCGTCATCGATGGTCGCCTCGTGCGGGCCTTTGCCATCGGCGATGAAGGTGTCGTTTGGTCGAAGGGCAAGACGACAAAGGAAGAGCGCGCGCTGGGGCTCAAGCTCTTCGAACTGCGGGGCGTCCAAGATCGCAGAGGGGATGCTGGCGGCGAATTGATCCTCCATCCGACCGAGGAGCACGTGCTGGAAATTGCGCGCAAATGGAGCCTCGATCCCACGCGCTTAGCGAGAGGGGCGGCTCCCAAGGCTCTCGGAGTAATTGCCCGGCCTCCCGATTCCTGGCGGGTGGAACGCATGCGCCAAGCCGGCTGATGGCGGCGTGACGCCCGGTTATCGAGCACCGCGGCTCTTCGCGGCTCGGGTCGGCCGAGGCCGGACCGCCCTGGAAGAACTTCCGCGCTTGGTCTTGCCCGGCCGGTTTACCAACGCCGCTGGTCGTTGAGCGCGGCCGAGTGGCGCATTGAGCTTGGCCACGGCGTGCAGTCGAGCGGCGAACAGGAAATTCTGTGGCGAAGCCCGACGAGCGCGCGGCACGGGGTCGGCTTCCGAGGCCTGCTCGAGGGGTTGACGCGGCTTCAGCGCCAGCGGCATGAGGGCTTCCAATGGGGCCGCAGCGGGGCTGATGCGGACGACTGATGCGCCGTCGGTTCGACCTTCGCTGTCATTGCGCCATAGAACGCGCATGAGACGCTTCCACCAACTCACCATCTGGCTTGCTCCTGAGCCAAATCCCACCTGCTGGCAGCGGTCCCACGCCGCCATCCCGAGGCTAACTTCGGCGAATATGGCTAAGGCGAGGTTAAGGCTTATGCCAAAACCGGAATTATTCGTCTGGCAGAAGTCTGAAATCGGCTTAATCGTAGGCTTCGACGGCCACCGTCCAACCTGCCACGGCCGTCGTGGCGGTGTCAGGGGACGCGAGCCGGTCGGCGCGTGTGGCGACGCCGGCATGGCGCATGTGCCAGAGCATCGGCGGACAAGGCGAGCCCTTGGTCTCGCCGGAGGACGCGTCGATATGGAGGGAGGTGCAGGCACCAGCACGCGACGAGGGCGCTGGCGATCGGCTGCGATCGGCACGCCGGAACTCTGGCGTGAAGTTGGTTCTGGATGCGGTGGTCCCATTCAGGACAGCCTCGGTGACGAAATTCCAAAAGCCAACGGTGTGCCAAAACGCGATGCCAGCGAAGAACCCCAGTCCAAGCGAAATGGCGCCCGCCCGCCAATGGGTCCAGTCGCGATGCAAGGACCGTTGGGGCGCGTGCGAGGGCCACGAGGGCTTCTTGGGCTGCCGAATCATACGGGAAGTCTGCGGGATGGCTCTGGCTGGAGGCAAGCCTTCGCCGGCGGCCTGTAGCCGTCTCCACAGTAGAAGGCAGCGCCGTCGGCACGACCGCGGGACGGTTCGTGATCCCGGCTGGCCTTTCAGTTCCGCGTTGAGCGAACCGGCGGCACGGTCATCTCATTGGCCCGGCAAAGCCGGTCCTGATTTTCGTTGGCCCCGCAAGGCGTAGGCCGGCCATCTTTGGCGAAACAAATGCGGACCTCGCGGAGGCGATTACCGGGTCCGCGCACGCAATTAACCGCAATCATGTCCGGCGTCAGTCCGGAATTGACCGCTGCGAACTCCCGTTTCAGCGTCGTGGGGGAGACGAACTGGGTCTCGAACGGATTGACGTAGCGCTCGGGGATGCGAATGCTGGCGAACAACTTGCGCGAGAGGGCGTAATAGCCGTCCGCATCGAGCCCCGAGCAGGTGCCGTGTTTGCGGTACTCATGAATGACAAGTCGCGGGCTCGGCATGATGTCGAGCATGCTGTCGATGAGGCTCTGCGGTACGAAGGGGCGGCGCTGTGTGCGGCAGAATTCGGGGTACCCGCGATCATATTGCGGCCACAACCCATGTAGGATGAAGGCATAGCGGCGGCCGTCGCGGCGCTCGCATTGGAGCGTGTCGCCGCTCGCCTCGGGTGAGGAACAATGCGTCGGGCTCCAGGACAGCACAAGCGCGTAGTAATCGAACTCGCCCGCGACGTTCTGTGACGAGGCCGCATGGTCCTGCTGGCCCCAATCGCGCTGCGACAAGACAGGTGCCGCCGAGCCAACCGCCAAGACCAGGGCCAAGGCCGCGTACCGCCACACGTTCGTCACTCTGATAGATCCCCTGCACGCATTTCGCGCGCACCATACCCGCACACGCGCCCAGCGCAATGGTGGTGCGCCAACGGCTCGCGAAAGGCTCTTTCATCGATTTGGCGTTGCAGCGAGCCGGGCCAGAATGCGTGCCCAGCTGCGCGCGCCCTTGTGGAAGCTCGTGACGTTATACTTCTCGTTCGGGCTATGAATGCGGTCGTCATCGAGGCCGAAGCCGACGAGAAGGCTATCCATGCCCAGGACGTCCTTAAAGGAAGTGACGATCGGTATGGACCCGCCGCAGCCCATGAGCACGGCCGGACGCCCCCACTCCTCTTCGAGGGCGCCAGCTGCAGCGGTGATGGCGGGGGCAGACGTGTCGAAACCGATCGCCGCGCTAGCGCGCTCGTCGATGAAAGATACGGTGCAATCCGGGGGCAGTTTGGCCGTTAGGTGAGACTTGAGCAGGCCGAGGCAGCGCTGAGGATCCTGCCCGGGTACAAGGCGGCAGGTGATTTTGACCGATGCTTTGGACGGGATGACGGTCTTGCTGCCCACACCCTGGTAGCCGCCCGTAATGCCGTTGAACTCAATCGTCGGACGTGACCAGAGTTGCTCGATCAGCGAATAGTCGCATTCTCCAGCCGGTGTGCTCAAACCTACACCGGCCAAAAAGGTGGTTGCGATTTCTTGAGCGAGCCGGTCCCACGCGCACTTCTGGGCTTCCGGTAGATCCTTGATGCCGTCCAAGAACCCGGGGACTGCGATACGCCCATCGTCATCGTGTAGGCTCGCAATCATCCGCGCCAGAGCGCGAATGGGATTGATCGCGGGGCCCCCATACATGCCGGAGTGGAGATCGCGGTTGGGACCGGTAACGATCATCTCCAGACCCGCAAGCCCGCGCAGCATGGTGGTAATGGCAGGCGTATCCTTGTCCCACTGACCCGTGTCGCACACCAGCACGAGATCAGCTTTGAGTTCCTCCCCGGCCTCCGTCAGGAAGGCAGGCAAGGAAGGTGAGCCGCACTCCTCTTCGCCTTCCAGCATCACCGAGACACGCAGGGGCAATTGACCGGCAACCTCGATCCAGGCGCGAGCCGCCTCGAAGAAGGTCATCAGCTGGCCTTTGTTGTCTTGCGCGCCGCGCGCGACGATGACCGGACCGTTCGCACCATCTTCGACGATCGTCGGCTCGAATGGCGGCGACGTCCACAGGTCCAACGGATCAGGCGGCTGCACATCATAGTGGCCATAAAACAGGACATGTGGCGTCAGAGGGGCATGGTGGCCACGATCGTGGGCGACAACCATCGGGTGACCTTTCGTGGGTCGCACCGAAGCCTCAAAGCCAATGGCCTTCAGTTCACTGGCGCACCACTGGGCCGCTCTTTGGCAGGACGGCGCAAACGCGGGATCGGTGGAAACACTGTCGATGCGTAAAAGCTCGAAGAGACGTGCCCGACTGGCCGCAGCGGTTTCATCAAGGCGCTTCAAGACCGCGGGGAGATGATTGGTCATGTCGTGAACCTGAAAAGTTGAAGGAAATGCTTGCGGCTGTGCCGTTCCTGGGCTGAGGTCCGGTATCCCGCGCGCATCGCTCGCCAGCAGTCTTTACGCCATCTTTCGGTCTTGTATGCCAGCGTCCGCGCGCTGGCTCGGCATCTTTGTCGCGGGGACAGAGGGACTTGGGCCTTGCATCGCGTGATGTGTCAGCGTGGAATACTCGTGTGATGCCATCGTGGGTCTATCAATTCGGTCCTGACCGGACGGACGGTCATGCCGGGCTCGTCGAAGAGCTGGGCGGCAAGGGTGCCAACCTCGCTGAAATGGCGCGACTAGGTTTGCCGGTGCCGCCGGGGTTTACCATTTCCACTCGCGTGTGCCGGTATTTCATGGCCAACGCAGACGCGCTGCCGGATGGGCTCGACGCGGAAATCGCGGACGCTCTCGACGCCGTAGGTCGGGCCGTCGGCGCGAAATTCGCTGATCCCGAAAATCCGCTGCTCGTTGCCGTGCGCTCGGGTGCTGCGGTCTCCATGCCCGGTATGATGGATACGATCCTGGATCTGGGCCTTAACGATCACACCGTCGAAGGTTTGGCGAGTCGCTCGGGTGACCGCCGATTCGCACTCGACAGCTATCGCCGCTTCATCGAGATGTATGGTGGTGTTGTGCTCGCGCTCGGGCATGGCCTGTTCGCCGATCTTCTCGACAACTACAAGAACCTCAACGCCCTGGGTTCCGATACGGAGCTGAGCGAGTCGGATTGGGCCGAGATCATCCGCCGCTATAAGGCCGCGATCGCAAGCGAAACCGGGTCTCCGTTTCCCCAAGACGTCCACGTGCAATTGAAAGGGGCGATCGCGGCCGTCCTGCGCTCCTGGAACAGTGAACGCGCACAAAGTTATCGTCGCCTTCATGGGATCCCCTCGGACATGGGTACCGCGGTCACCGTTCAGGCGATGGTCTTCGGCAACCGTGGATCATCCTCGGCCACAGGGGTCGCTTTCACGCGCAATCCCGCGACGGGGGTTCGTGAAATCTACGGCGAGTACCTGCCCAACGCACAAGGCGAGGACATCGTTGCGGGCCATCGCACGCCGCGGCGGCTGACGGAGAAGGCGCGGGCAGATTTGAAAACAAGTGCGCCGTCGCTCGAAGCGGCCATGCCCCAAGCCTTTGCGGAGCTCGTCGAATATTTGGACTGTCTCGAGAAGCATTACCGCGACATGCAGGACGTGGAATTCACGATACAAGAAGGCAAGGTGTTCATTCTCCAGACACGCTCGGGAAAACGCTCAGCAGAAGCTGCGCTCAAAATCGCCGTCGATATGGTGGAGGAGGGCCTCGTTTCGCGGGACGAGGCGGTGATGATGGTCGAGCCTCAGGCGCTCGCCCACGTGCTCCATCCCACCATCGAGCCTGGTGCCACCAAAGATCTTATCGCGCGCGGTCTTCCAGCATCCCCCGGTGCCGCAACCGGCGAAATCGTTCTCACCTCGGAGGCCGCCGAGGTTTTGCGCGCTCAAGGCCGCAAAGTAATCCTCGTGCGCGTCGAGACCAGTGCCGAGGATATCAACGGTATGAGTGCAGCCGTCGGCGTGCTCACGCAGAAGGGCGGACTGACGAGTCACGCGGCGGTGGTGGCGCGCAGTATGGGATTGCCCTGCATCGTCGGCGCCGGAGCCATGCGCATAGATGCGCAGCAAGGCGTGGTACGGGTCGGCCCGCGCACGCTTAAATTGGGCGATATCATCACACTCGACGGGGCAACTGGTGAGGTCTTGGCTGGGAGCGTGCCGATGCGCCAGCCGGAGTTGTCAGCTGATTTCGCTCGTTTGATTGCATGGGCGGACGAATTCCGCGGACTGAAGGTTCTGGCCAATGCCGACACACCGCGCGATGCCATTCAAGCGCGCAAGCTCGGCGCGGAAGGCATCGGACTGTGTCGTACCGAGCATATGTTTTTTGAGGCCTCACGGATACTCGCGATGCGCGAAATGATTTGCGCGCGCAACGAAGCCGGCCGCCGTGCAGCGTTGGCTAAGATCCTGCCCATGCAGCGAGAAGATTTCACCGAGCTGTTCAAGATCATGGATCATCATCCGGTGACAATCCGCTTGCTCGATCCGCCGTTGCACGAATTCCTGCCGCGTCATGAGACAGAGTTAAAGCCGGTTGCGGACGCCCTTGGCATGCCGCTCGAGCGCCTTAAGGCACGTGTCGCGGAGCTTTCGGAATTCAATCCCATGCTGGGATTTCGTGGTTGCCGGCTTGCCATCCGCTATCCCGAAATCACCGAGATGCAGGCGCGGGCGATATTCGAGGCGGCACTCGCCGCCGAGATTGAACTCGGTCACAGGGTCACGCCCGAAATCATGATCCCGTTCGTCGCCTTCCGCCGCGAGTTCGATATTCTGGCCGGGGTTATTCGGCGCGTCGCCGACGAGATTGCAACCGAACGCGGCGTGCGGCCAGCGTTCCACATCGGCACCATGATCGAATTGCCGCGGGCAGCGCTGCGTGCCGAGGAATTGAGTGCCGGCGCGGACGGAGCGGAGTTCTTCTCTTTTGGCACCAACGATCTCACGCAAACGACCTTGGGGCTGTCGCGCGACGATGCCGCGCCGATCCTCACCAATTATATGAACGCTGGCATCCTCGATACTGATCCTTTCGCTGCAATCGACGAACACGGTGTCGGAGAACTCATTCGCATTGGCGTGGAAGGTGGTCGGCGGGGGCGTCCTCGCATGCGGATTGGCGTTTGCGGGGAGCACGGCGGTGATGTGCGCTCGGCCGCATTCTTCCACGCGCTCGGTCTCGACTATGTGTCGTGCTCACCATTCCGTGTTCCCATCGCACGCCTCGCGGCGGCGCGAGCAGCAATCTCGGCCCGCCAGCGCGGGTCGAGTTGATTGAGGCGGACCGTTCAACTCATACGATCAAAGGATTGGTCTGCATCGTCATCGAGCCGCCGCCGTGGTCGAGGCGGACCTGTATATTTCGGCGTGAAAAACAGGGCAATCAGAAGCGGCGGGAAGAGAAAGGTCCACGCTGCCCATGCGGAATAATCGCGATTCTTTGCTGCCGCCAGGAAACCGGCGATGATAGCGCTGACGATTGCGGTAACGCCCCAGATAACAAAATAGGCCATATGTCCCGATGCTCCTGACGCGGGCTGGCTTTGTGCGCCCTGCGACTGGTTCTAATTGGTCAACTGAGAGCCTAATAAGGCAACAGCACGTTTGCGCGCAGCAAGATTTACAAATTGGCTAATGTTTTTGACGCTTGATGATCGTCTCAGGTTGAAAAATCGAGCCCGACATCGAGGACGGGTGCGGAGTGGGTCAAGGCGCCGACCGAGATGAGATCGACACCGGTTTCGGCGATGGCGCGAACGGTGTCCAAGTTTACCCCGCCGGAGGCTTCCGTGATCGCCCGGCCCGCGACGCGCCGAACGGCCTCCCGTAGGGTTGCGACGTCCATGTTGTCGAGCAGCACCGCATCGACCTTGTAGTGCAGCACGACGTCGAGTTGTTCGAGCGTGTCGACTTCGATCTCGATTTTGACCATATGGCCAGCGTGTGCGCGCGCGCGTACGATCGCGGCTTCGATTCCTCCGGCGGCGACGATGTGATTGTCCTTGATCAGGATGGCATCGAACAGGCCCGTACGATGGTTGTGCCCGCCGCCGCACCGTACCGCGTACTTTTCGAATGCGCGCAGACCGGGCGTCGTTTTGCGCGTGTCGACGATTTGCGCCCGTGTTCCTTGTACGGCATTCACATATCGCGCTGTCAGAGTCGCGATGCCGCTGAGGCGGCCAAGAAAATTGAGTGCGACGCGTTCCGCCGACAAGATGGCTCGCGCGCGCCCAGAGAGACGAGCAATCACATCGCCAGCATGGATGAGCCCGCAATCGCTCACTTCGCGCGTAAATGAGATGTCCTGATCAAGGGCTGTAAACGTAGCGGCTGCCAGATCGAGTCCCGCGACGACGCCATCTTTGCGCGCTGCAATCACGCCACTGGCTCTGGCGTCGGCGCCAACCGTCGCATTCGTGGTCACGTCGCCAATGAGGCCGAGGTCTTCGCGCAACGCGTCCTCGACGGCGGCACGAACGCAGAGCTGAGGCAGGGCCATCGGTGAACTCCCATTCGGGACGATGTCCTCGGAGCTTTCGATCACAGGCACAGTTCCCTGTGCGTGGATTTGGGCACTCTCGAGTTCAGCGCATCGCGTTCGATCGCTTGGAGATCATCAAGCGTGAGAAACGACCTTCGGGCGAGCCGTGCTGAGGCCTGGGGAAAGTCGCTGCGGAAATGGCCACCGCGGCTTTCTTTGCGGGCGTAAGCGGCCGCCGCAATGAAACGAGCGGCGAGCGCCATATTGGCGACGACTTGATCGCCGGCCGAGTCCCGACTGACCTGGCGCAACACGCGCATGGCGGCGCGCAATCCAGCGCCGCTGCGCACAACGCCGACGTGCGTCGTCATGGTGCGCCGAATGTTGGCGATCGTCTCTGCCCGCAAGCGCAAATCGATAACCCGCCCACTGTCGACGCGCTTCAGCTTTGCAACCGGGAGCGCGTCTTCGGTGCTTACCAGCCCCGAAATGTCGGCAGCCGCGCGCGCGCCAAACACGATCGCTTCCAGTAGCGAGTTCGACGCGAGCCGGTTTGCACCGTGCAAGCCGGTAGACGCGACCTCACCGACGGCCCACAGGCGCTCTACGTTGGTACGCCCGCGCGCGTCCGTGGCAATACCG